>NZ_JBYSZM010000006.1:0-9693 GCF_058787155.1 Sphingobium sp. FW305-3-2-15-F-TSA7
CTCCCCGGCCCTCTCCCCCTGAAGAGGGAGAGGGAGTGAGGAGCGGAAACTATCCCCCCGAACGCTCGAACATCATGTCATAGGCGCGGCCGTCGCTGACCTTCAGGCCGGTGACCTTGCCCGCGCCGTCGCGGACGAAGCTGATCAAGCCCATCTCGCTTTCGAACACGTCCTTGTAGGAGGGTGTCAGCTTGAGCGGCGGCCAACCCGGACGGTTGATCGCGATGCCGTTGCCGTCGCCGGAGACGATCAGCGCCACCGGATTGTCGATGCTGGCGAAGCGGCCGGTGAAATCGGCGGCGCCCTGCAGCGTGACCGGATCGACCTTGCGATAAGGGACCATGATGCCCTCGCGCGTCAGGCGGGAGAGGCTGCCGTCCTTGCCGAAGATGAAGTCGCCGCCGCCCGCGTCCCACCGGCCCGGCGAGACGGGGTCGAGCGCGCGGCCGTCGGCGGTGATGCCCGTGGCGGTGGCGTCGATGCGGACGGGAAAGCCCGTCCGGACCTCCGCATAGAGGCCGGACGGGAAGGGGCCCTTGGCGACATAGGGCTTGGCCGGTGCCGCCGGGGGCAGGAAGATGTCCGCGACGCGGTGGCCGATCGCGGTGGTGTTCACGTCGGCGGCGTTGCACAGCAAAGCGATCGACAGTTTCTGTGCAGGATAGCGTGCCGCCCAGGCACGATAGCCGCCGGTCGCGCCCGAATGCGCGATCTCCTGCTGGCCGTCATGCTCGAGCTGGACGAGCCCGGCGGCATAGGCGATCGGCTTGCCGTCGTTGAGCACGGCGCGCGTCGCCAGCTTCTCCGAAATGCCCAGCGTGTTGCGGTCGAGCGCCTCGTTCCAGATCAGCAGGTCGCCGACGGTGGTGAGCAGGCCGCCATTGCCATAGGCGTCTTCGATGACGTTATCGATATAATAGCCGTCGGCGTTCTTGCCATAGGCCTTGGCGCGGCCGGGGACGAGCCGGGCGTGATCGTCGCGCCATTGCGTGTGCGTCATGCCCAGCGGTTCGAACATGCGCTTGCGGCCGAATTCGGCCAGCGTCTGCCCGCTCACGCGCTGGACGATGATCGCCATCAGGTTGAAGTTGGTGTTGCTGTAGAGATAATAGTCGCCGGGCGCGAAGTTCAGGCCCTTTTGGCGGCGCGCGATCTCCAGCACATGCTCGTTGGCGGCGGTGCGGCTGTTGCGCGGCCAGCCTTCGAGCGCGGCGACCGAGCCCCAGTCGCGAAGGCCGCTGATATGGCTGACCATGTGGCGAAGCTGGATGGTCTTGCCGTAATCTGGCAGTTCCGGGATGTATTTGCGGACATCGTCGTTCAGGCTCAGCTTGCCGTCGCGCTCCAGCATCAGCAGCGCGGCGGCGGCGAACTGCTTTGATGTCGATCCCGCTTCATAGACGCTGGCGGGATTGGCGCGCACGTCCAGCTCCAGATCCGCCAGGCCATAGGCGCGTTGCAGCACCGGTTTGCCGTTCTTCGCCACGCCGACCGCGCAGCCCGGCGATGCACCGCCCGACCAGGGTGCGAAGATCGCGTCGACGCGCGCCGCGCTGTCGTCGGGCGCGGCGATCGCGGGGGCGGAAAGTGCGGCGCCGGCGAGAAGCGCCGAGATCAGGGTGGATTTCAAGGCTGGCATGCGGGGCTCCTGTTCGTGATGATGGCCACCGTCATTCGACGGGCGCGGCGCGATAGATGTCGAGGTCGATCTCGTTCTCCCAGCGCGCGACGGTGGTCGCTGCCGCCAGGTCGCTGGAGACGTTGGGGATGGTGCGGATCATGTCGAGCGGCCGGTCGATCGGCAGGATGAAGCCGACGAGCAAGGCGGTCTGTTCCGGGCTGATGCCGACGCCCGACAGCACTGCGACCAGCAGGAACAGCGCGGCTGAGGGGATGGGGGCGACGCCCATGGTGACGCTGACGATCGAGAAGAACAGCAGCGCATAGTCCGACGGCGACAGGATGATGCCGAAGCTCTGCACCGCGAACATGCAGAGCAGGCCCATATACATGGCCGATCCGTCCATGCACATCGTCGCGCCCAGCGGCAGCACGGTGGAAGTGACCGGCGGCTTGATCCCCAGATTATGCTCGGCGACCGACATGGCGACGGGCAGGGTGGCGGAGCTGGAGGCGGTGGAGAAGCCGACGAGCAGCGCGTCCGACGATCCTTTGAAGAAGGGCAACACCGGCAGCCAAGCGCCCAGCCGGACGAGCCCGCCATGCACGAACAGCGTCTGCACCGCCGATCCCAGCACGACGCATAGTGCCAGCCAGAAGATGCTGGTGAAGGCGCCGAACCCGCTGGTGCCAACGAGTGTCGCCATCAGCGCGAAGACGCCGAACGGCGCGGTCTCCATGATGATGCCGACCAGCTTCAGCATCACGGCGGTCGCGCCGTGGAAGACATCGGCGACGATCTTTCCGCTCGGGCCAGCGACGAGTATGCCGATCGCGAACAGGATCGCGAAGAAGATGATCGACATCATCTCACCATCGGCGATCGCGCGGATCGGATTGAGCGGGATGATCGACATCATCTGTTCGGTGAAGGGCTTGGCCTGCTGCATCGAAGCACTTGTCGCGCCCGCCAGCGAGACGCCGGCGCCCGGCTGGATCAGCGTGCCGATCGACAGCCCGATCACCGCGCCGATCATCGTCAGCAGCAGGAACAGGCCCAGCGTCTTGACGCCGATCGAGCCCAGCTTGCGCGGATCGCCCAGCGCGGAGATGCCCGAGACGATGATGACGAAGACGAGCGGCGCCACGAGCATGCGGATCAGGCGGACGAACAGGTCGCCGATCCATTTGATCTGCGCCGCGCCATCACCCCATAGCCAGCCGACGAGCACGCCGACGATCAACGCGCCCAGGATGCGCTTCCACAGCGGAATATCGAACCAGTAGCGCCGGATCGCGCCGCCTTTGCCGGTCATGTGCAGGTTCCGGCGGCTGGGGTCTTGCGCAGCGCGCGTCCGGCGGTAGCGCCCGTGGGCTTGCCGCCATCGATCGCCAGCGTGCCGTTGACGAGCAGCGTGCGCACGCCTTCGCTCAGGCGATCGGCATTCACATAATCGGCTTTCGGGCGATAGGCCGCCGGGTCGAAGACGACGATATCGGCGAAATAGCCGGGGCGCAGATGGCCGCGCCGGTCGAGCCTGAAGGTGTCGGCGACGCGGCCGCTGCTCGAATTGATGAAATCGGCGAGCGAGATCGCCTTTTCCGCCAGTACGTAGCGCGCATATTTCTCGGGATAGGTGGCGTACATGCGCGGATGGCCCTGCGAACCGTCCGATCCGGTCATCACCCAGGGCTGTTTCATCAACCGGGTGATGTCGTCATTGTGCATGCCGAACGAGATGGCCGAATTGGCGCCGTCGGGATCGAGAATGACGCGCAGCGCCGCCTCGATCGGATCGACATTCCATTCGCCCGCAATCTCGGCGAGGCGCTTGCCCGTCCAGGGCTTGTTCTTGCTCGGCAGCAACATGGTGGAGGGGCCGCCGCGCAGCTTCAGGCTGGCCGCCATGTCCTGCCTGATCTTCGCCGCGAGCGCGGGATCGTCCAGCCGCTTACGGAACGCCTCCATGCCGCCGGCGACCGCCCAGCGCGGCACCAGCAGCGCGGCCAGGCTGGTTTGCGAGGCGGCCCAGGGATATTGATCGGCGGTGACCTTGAGGCCTTCGGCGCGCGCCGCCTCGACGGCGCCGATCATGTCGACCGACTTGCCGTGCACGCCGGGGCCGGCCGCCTTGAAATGCGAGAAATGGACGGGGATGCCGGTTTCGCGGCCGATCCGGATCACTTCCTGGACCGAGTTGAGCAGGCCGATGCTGTCCGAGGATTCGTCGCGCTGGTGGGTGTCGTAGAAGCCGCCGCGCACCGCCGCCTCGCGGGTGACGGCGATCACCTCTTCCGTTTTGGCGAAGCTTTGCGGGGCATAGAACAGGCCGGTCGACAAGCCCAGCGCGCCTTCGCACATCCCCTTCGCCACCATCGCCTTCATGCGGCCGAGCTCGGCATCGTCGGGCGCGCGCGCGTCGGACTTTAGCACTGCCTGGCGGACCGCGCCGAAGCCGACATAGGCCGCGACGTTGAGGCCGTGGCCAGCGGTTTCGACATGCGACAGGAAACCGCCGACATCGACGGTGCCGCCGGGCTGGCCGTTGCCGTCCGATCCGGTGAAGATCGTCGTCACGCCCTGCATCATCCAGGGCAGGTTCAGCCGCAATTCGGGCGTGTCGCCCATGATGAACCGGTCGGAATGGGTATGGGTGTCGATGAAGCCCGGCGCGACGATCATGTTCGTGGCGTCGATCACGCGCGCGTTACGATAGCGCATCTTTCCCGCGTGGCCGATATGGACGATCCGGTCGCCCTTGATCACCACGTCGCCGATGACGGGCGTCTGCGACGTGCCGTCATAGATGGTGCCGCCGCGGATCACGATCGTGTCGGCGCGTTCGGGCGCCGCAGCGGCTGCCGGCAACGCGGCGGCCGCCAGAAGCGCAGCCGGCAGACGGGCTCGCACTCCCTTCCTTCGCTTGGATCGCATCACGCAGCATTTCCCCCATTATCCCTTATCCGCGGAGCATCGCCGATCGGTGCGCGCGGACAAGCGAAGATCATTCCACGCACCATAGACGCAGGCTATCGATTGCGCGCACCGGCTGTTGCCGACGGGCCCCGCGGAATGCATAGTGAAACCGCCATGGCCCTGATGAATCTCCGTCATATCGAAGTGTTCCACGCGGTTTATCAGGCCGGGTCGGTCAGCGGCGCGGCGCGCGTGCTTCAGGTGTCGCAGCCATCGGTCAGCAAGGTGCTGCGCCATGCCGAGAGTCGGATCGGCTTTCCGCTGTTCCGCCTGGTCAAGGGGCGGCTGATCCCGACCGACGAGGCGCATATCCTGTTCAACGATGCGCGCGACGTGCACATGCGCATCGAATCTCTGCACGAGACCGCCAAGAATCTGCGGCGCGGCGCGGAGGGGCATTTGCGCCTGGCGGTGCTCCATTCGCTGGGACTGGATGTCGCGCCCGCCGCGGTCGCCAGCTTCCGCCGCGATCACCCCGACGTCTCGTTCGACATCAAGACGCTGCACAATGAGGATATCGCGCGCGCGCTCTACGAACGGAATTGCGACATCGCCGTCGCCTATGACGCGCCACGCAATCCCCGGCTGGCCGAAGTGAAGCTGGGATCGGGCGAGCTTGTCGTGCTTTATCACCGCGCCGACCTGCCCGATGCGCCCGAGCGCATCTCGCTCGACATGATGGGCGATCTCAACCTGATCCGGCTGGTCAATGCCGGTTCGGTCGGCACCCTGTTCAACCGTTTCGTCACCGACGACGCCTTCGGCCCGTCGAGTATCCTGGTGCAGACCTATTTCGTCGCCGCCGCGCTGGTGCAGCGGCGCGCGGGCTATGCCGTCGTCGACGAATATACCGCGCTGGCGCGGCTGACGCCCGAGCTCGATTATCGCCCGCTGGCCGACAAGGTCGCGTTCGACGTGTTCGGCATCCATCTGGCTGATCGGCCGCTGTCGCAGCTCGCCAGCAAATTCCTGGAGACCGTACGCGGCGCGCTGGAAGCGGCGCGATCGTCACCCCCCGCGCGAGCGTAGCCCTGGGGGGTGCCCCCCGATCATAACCGACGTCTATACTTCCTGTCCGCCTTTGGGGATTGGCGCGGAGTGGATTGTGAACGAGATCATGGCCACATCCAAAACAGAGACAATGTTCGCGAGGTTCCAGTGATTCCACATCCCTATCTCCTGTATCTCGGCAGCGCGACCGACGAGCTTTCGGTCAAGACCGCGCGGGGCGTCGCTGCCTGGCGGCCCGAACTCTGCCTGGGTGAAGCGCGCGACGCGGGCGGCACCGTCAGCATCGGCCTGCCCCAGATGACTGTCGAGGAAGCGGTGGCCCAGGGCGCCAAGACCGTGATCATCGGCTTCGCCAATTCGGGCGGCTTCATGTCGGCGGAAACGATCGCGTTCGCGGTGTCTGCGCTGCGCGCCGGGCTGAACGTCGCATCTGGCCTGCATCAGCGCCTGACCGCGAGCCCGGAGATCCGCGAAGCCGCGGAGGCCGCCAATCTGAGCCTGTTCGACGTGCGTGAGCCGCCCGCGAACATCCCCGTCGGCAACGGCAAGCCGCGCGCGGGCAAGCGCCTGCTGGCGGTGGGCACCGATTGCTCGGTCGGCAAGATGTACACCACGCTCGCGCTGGAGCGTGAGATGAAGGCGCGCGGGATCGCCGCCGATTTCCGCGCGACCGGCCAGACCGGCATCTTCATCGCCGGCGCGGGCGTGCCGATCGACGCGGTGGTCGCCGACTTCATCTCGGGCGGTGCCGAATGGATCTCCCCCGCGCGCGAGGATGGCGGCTGGGATCTGATCGAGGGCCAGGGTTCGCTGTTCCACCCCTCCTATGCCGGCGTTTCGCTGGGCCTGCTCCACGGGTCGCAGGCCGACGCGCTGGTGCTCTGCCACCAGGCGGGCCGCACGCGCATCCGTTTCCTGGAAGGGCACCCGATCCCCGATCTCCGCACCTGCCTCGATCGCAATCTGGAAGCCGCGCGGCTGACCAATCCGGACGTGGTGGCGGTGGGCGTGTCGCTCAACACCTGGGGCATGGATGCCGAGGCCGCCAAGCGTGCCTGCGCCGAGGCGGAGGACCTGCTGGGCCTGCCCGCGCAGGACCCGGTGGCGATGGGCGTTGACCGGATCGTCGACAGGATCGTGCAATGCTTCGCGGCCTGAACGCCGAAATCGGACGCTGGCAGCTCAACAAGCCGTTCCGCATCTCGCGCGGCGTCCGTACCGCGATCGACGTCGTCACGGTAACGATCGATCAGGGTGGCGTGATCGGGCGCGGCGAATGCTCGCCCAATGCGCGTTACGGCGAAACCGCCGAAAGCGCGCTCGCCCAGATCCAGGCGGTGGGCGACGCGCTGCGCGAGGGCGCGACGCGTGAACAGCTTCGCACGCTGCTGCCGGTGGGCGCGGCACGCAATGCGGTCGATTGCGCTTTGTGGGATCTGGATGCCGCGTTGGGCGTGCCCGATGCGGTGGCGCTGCTCTCCGCGCCGCTGCCGGCGATCCACACCGCCTTCACCGTCAGCCTCGACACGCCCGAGAAGATGGGCGAGGCGGCGAAGGAGCTGCGCGGCATCGAACTGGTCAAGATCAAGTCCAACGGCGAGGATACCGAGGCGTGCCTGCGCGCCGTTCGCGCCTCGCTGCCCGGCTCGCGCCTGGTGGTCGACGCCAATGAGGGCTGGTCGATCGAGCTGCTCGAACAATTGCAGCCGGCGCTGGTGGAGCTCGACATCCGCATGGTCGAACAGCCGCTGCCCGCCGACCAGGACGGCGATCTGCTCGGCTTCAAGTCGCTGGTGCCGATCTGCGCCGACGAATCCTGCCACGTCGCCGCCGATGTCGAACGGCTGGCCGATCGCTACGACATGGTCAACATCAAGCTCGACAAGACCGGGGGCCTGACCGAGGCGCTGCAATTGCTCGCGGCTGCGCGCGCGCGGGAAATGGGCGTGATGGTCGGCTGCATGATGTCGACCTCGCTGTCGATCGCCCCGGCCCTGCGCGTCGCGGCGCATGCCGACTATGTCGATGTCGACGCGCCGCTGTGGCTGCAATCCGATCTGCCGGGCGGCATCTCGCTCGCCGAAGGGGGCAGGGTGGTCGTGCCCGCGCCCGGCTTCTGGGGCGATCGATCGGTGGTGGCGTCCTGACGATCGACCGCGTAACCCTTTGACACGAGGATCAGACTGTCAGGGGGTTAAGCGATGCGAAAGAAGGACCTGGGCTTGTGGCTGGCGGGCGCCGCCGCCGTGCTCGTCACGACGGGGGCGGCGATGGCGCATGGCCAGTCCGCGCCCGCGGCGGGGCCGAGCGAGACCAAGGCGCTGAACGCGGGCGTGGTGCCCGCGCCCGCCCGGCGGCCCGGCGAAGGGCTTGGCCCGTTCCGCAAGATGGTGATCCGTGGCGTCACCGTGATCGACGGCACGGGATCGCCGCCGCGCGGCCCGATCGACATCGTCGTCGAGAATAACCGCATCACTGCGATGCGGCCGGCGGGTACGCCGGGCCTGCCGCTCAAGGACGGTCGCGCGCCGAATGACGCCGATTACGAACTCGACGCCACCGGCATGTATGCGCTGCCCGGCTTCATCGACATGCACGCCCATGGCAGCGGCACCGACAAGGCGCCGGACCTTGGCTATTCCTACAAGCTGTGGCTGGCGCATGGCGTCACCTCCGTCCGCAGCGTGCCGTTGGCGCCGCTGGAAGTGTCGCTGAGCGAGAAGCGCCGTTCGGCCGCCAACGAGATCGCGGCGCCGCGCATCTTCGCCTGCCAGCGCCCCGGCGACGGCGTGGGCTGGGGCGGCAAGCCGATCGATGGCGAGGCGGCGGCGCGCGCCTGGACGCAATGGGCGGCGAAGCAGGGCGTCGATTGCGTGAAGATCATGCTGCCCGCCGATTTCAGCCCGGCGGCGTTCAAGGGCGTGGTGGAGGAAGCACGCAAGCTGGGGTTGGGCACCACCGCGCATCTGACGCAGACCGGGCTTTCGCGCATCGACGCGCGCAAGGCGGGCGCGATGGGGCTGGGCACCGTCACCCATTTCTACGGCCATATGGAATCGCTGCTGAAGAACGGCGCGGTCCAGCATTATTCGACCGATTATAATTTCAACGACGAGCAATATCGCTTCGCCGAGGTCGCCGATATCTGGGACCAGACCTATGAGCCCGGATCGGACGAGTGGAAGGCCTATCTGCGCGAGCAAAAGGCCAACAACGTCACTTTCGATCCGACGATGACGATCTATGCCGCCTCGCGCGACCTGATGCGCGCGCGCACCGCCGACTGGCACGAGAGCTATACCACGCCGCAGCTCTGGGATTATTTCCAGTCGAACCGCGAGAATCACGGATCCTATTTCTTCGACTGGACGACGCGGATCGAGGTGCAGTGGCGGCGCTTCTACGATCGCTACATGCGGCTGGTGAACGATTACAAGAATATCGGCGGCCGGGTGACGATCGGCACCGATTCCGGTTTCATCTTCAAGACCTACGGCTTCGGCTATCCCGAGGAGATGGAGTTGCTCCAGGAAGCCGGCTTCGATCCGCTGGAGGTGATCCAGGCAGCGACGTGGAACGGCGCGCTGACGATCTACGAACCCAAGGGCGTGGCGGAGCCGCCGATCGGCGCGCTGCTCGTCGGGCGGCTGGCCGATATCGTGCTGGTGAAGGAGAATCCGCTCCAGAACTTCAAGACGCTCTACGGCACCGGCACGCCGCGCCTCAACGAGGCGACGCAGAAGCAGGAACGGGTGGGCGGCGTCAGCTACACGGTGAAGGACGGCATCGTCTACGATGCGAAGAAGCTGCTGGCCGATGTGGCGGAGATGGTCGCCGCCGAGAAACGCCGCGCCGGCTGGCCCGATAAGGGCGTGCCGCGGCCGTGACCTGCCATCCTGGCATTCCCGCGAAAGCGAGAAGCCAGCTTCTTCTTTTTCTGACGCTTCACGGAAAAGCTGGATTCCCGCCTGCGCGGGGATGACAGTGGGGGGACTCCGCGTCCCCCGAAAGCGGGAATGACACGAGGTGCGTATCACCCCCTGAAACAACGCGGCCCGCGGAGCCGGGAGCTTCGCGGGCCGCAC
>NZ_JBYSZM010000006.1:9703-216361 GCF_058787155.1 Sphingobium sp. FW305-3-2-15-F-TSA7
CCCCCCCCCCCCCACGCTCTAGGCCAAGGGAAGCCTAGAAACGAACTTTTGCACCGACCTGGAAATAGCGGCCGATCACATCGTAGATCGCCGACGTGTAGGTCACGTACGGCGGCGCACGATCGAACAGGTTGTTGACGGTGGCGTTCAGCGAGAAATTCTCGGCCACGTTGAACTGGGCGCCAAGATCCACATAGGTGCGGCTCTTGATGTCGTTGTTCGTGATCGCCTGGAGATGGTTGTATTTGCCGCCGCCGACATAGCGGACACGCAGGTCGACGTTCACGTCATTGCCCTGATAGGTGATGCTGCCGGTGCCGCGCCATTTCGGCGTGGTGAAGGCGGCATTGTCGCCGACATCGCCGGCACGATCATAGGTGCTGAGACCGTCATTGATGATCAGCTTGTCGACATAGGTCGCCAGCGCGCGGAAGCGCAGCGAGCCCGCATCGAGCGGCTGGACATAGGACGCTTCGAAATCGATGCCCTGCGTCTTGTAGCTCGCGAGGTTCAGGTTGGTCGCACGGACCTCCGTGATCTTGTTCGAGGAGTCACGGATGATCGCGGCGCACAGTATCTGATTGCCCTTGTCGCACTGGTTGATGATGTCCTGTGCGGTCAGCGATCCGATCACCTTGTCGATCTTGATCTTGTAGAAATCGACCGAGAAATTGAACCGGGGAATGAATTTCGGCGAGAAGGACGCGCCGATCGTCGTCGTTTCGGCGATTTCGGGCACCAGATCGGGATTGCCGCCGCCATAGCGGAAGACCTCGTAGACTTCCTTGTTCCGCTTCGGATCCGTGATCGTCTGGATGTTGGTGGTCCGCGTCGTGAAGAGTTCGCCGATGCTGGGCGAGCGGATATCGCGCGAGCGGACGGCGCGCAGCAGCACGCTGTCGAGCAGCTTGCTGGTCGCACCGATCTTCCACGACCAGATACCGCCGCTATTGCTGTAATCGCTGTAGCGCGCGGCACCGTTCAGATCGAGCGTCGCCGTACCTTCCGCATTGAGCAGCGGCAGCACGACCTCGGCAAAGCCTTCCTTGACGTTGAAACCGCCCTTCAGGCTGCTGAAGTTGAGCGTCGCGAAAGAGTTTGTCTTGGACAGAGGATCGACATCGCCGGTCACCTGGCTTTCCCAGCGTGCTTCGGCGCCGACCGCGATCGAGACCGGTCCGGCCCAGGTCGAGAAGATATCGCCGCGCAGGCTGACGCCCGTCGTGTCGAGCTTGGTTACGGTCCGGTTCGATCCGTTGCCGAAGGCGTAGGCGATCGCGTCGGCCGACGCATTGCCTTCGCCCAGGATATTGAGCGGGCGGCAGGGCGTGTTGGGATTGGTCAGCGCGATCCGGCAGATCGGCCCATTGGGACCGGCGACTGCATCGATCGCATTGGCGAAATTGGCGGTGATCCGCTGATTCTTCAGCGTCTGCCAATTGGTCGCTTCGCCATGGCCATAATAGGCGCTGTATTTCCAGCTACCGCCCAGATTGCCGTCGATGCCGATCGCGCCTTCCTTGTTCTCGCGCTCATAGCCATAGGTCAGCAGACCCATCGGACCGATATCGGCGAGGATGCGGCCGAGGCGGAAACTCGTCTCGCCCGCGGCGGTGAGCTGATTCCGGATTGTTTGCGAAAGATAGGCATTGTCGCGCTGGATGACGAAGCCGCCCGATGCCGCCGACGTCGCGGTCAAGGGATTCACCCGGGCGATATCTGGGAAGAAGCTGAAATTGGCCTGGATCTTCGTATAGCTGCCGTCGATCCAGATCTTGGCGGCGTCGCTGATTTCGTAGCTGGCCCGTGCGAAGACGTTGAAACGCTCATAGGGCGAAGACACGCTCAGATAGTCATATTGGCTGCGCCCGTTGCCGCCGATCGTGGTGGTGGGCAGTGTGCCCGGCAGGTTGGGTGCACTGGGGCTGCTGACCGCGCCATAGCCGAACCGGCTGAGCGTGCCGTCGGGATTGAACGCCTGGCCGCCGAGGATGCCGGTCATGATGATCCCGCCCGGCGTGGCGTTGGCGTAGTTCACATTGTTCTGGAGCGAGAGCTGGCCGTTGAGCGAGAACAGCGAAGCATCCAGATTCGGCCGCTCGCTGCCGTCACGACCCCAGGCGCCCTTGTCGTCGACATATTCGGCCGCGACCATGAAATGACCGCGATCGTCGGCGAACTTGGTGCCGAAACTGCCGTTGAAGGTGTAGCGATTGGCGTCGCCATGCCCCGAGACGCCCGCATTGGCGCCCAGTTCGACGCCCTCGAAATCGTCATTGAGGATGATGTTGACCACGCCCGCGACCGCGCCCGAACCCCAGGCGGCGGATGCGCCGCCGGTGACGACCTCGACGCGCTTGATCACGCTCATCGGGATGTTGTTGAGGTCGCCGCTGCCGGAGAAGCGGCGGCCGTTGAGCAGCGTCAGCGTGCGCACCGCGCCAAGACCGCGAAGGTCGGCGGTCGATGCGCTGGAATTGGTATTGCCCACCGTGCTGGCGGGGGTGGAGGTCGCGCGGAATTGCGGCTGGTCGTTCAGCACCGCGGCGATGCTCGGGCGCGCGCCCTGGCGCAGCTCGACTTCGCCGACCACGGTGGTCGGTGTCGGCGCATCGAAGCCGGCGCGATCGACGCGCGATCCGGTGACGACGATTTCGCTGCCGGCCTGGTCGGCATCGGCGGCTTCGGTCTGGTCGGGCGCGGTCTGTGCGAAGGCGGGCGCGGAGAATGCGATGGCGACGCCAAGCGCGATGGCACTACCGCCATGGGAAAGCGATCGCCAACGAGATTGGATTGCAGAAGTCATATACCGTCCCTTTGTTTTCTAATTTGCCGCGTGAGCCGAGCACATCTGTGTGCGGCTTCTGGCTCCGCGTCTGGTCAGCATCGGGCGTGGATTGCAATAAGTCTAGAAGAATATCCTGATCAGGATAAAAAATTTCTCTGTGGGCTATAATGTCTGGTTATGGGTGCGCCGTTTTCGAAATGGCATGTTCGGCCGAGACGACGGGCAGACTTGCTTGTGACAAGCCTGCCCGCGTCGCTCGCGGTCAGAAGTTCGCGCGAACCCCGAAGGTGAAGTAACGGCCGATCAGATCGTAATAGGGCGAGCTGACGGCGGCCAATGGCGGCTTGCGATCGAACAGGTTCTGGATGCTGCCATAAACCGTCAGGCGATTGCCGTCGCCATAGGGAATATAGGCACGTGCGCCCAGATCGACATAGGTGCGGGCACTGATGCGATTATGTTGCACATTGGCCACCACCTCGTTCGGCGCAAAACCGCTGCCGTTGATGTAACGAGCGCGGAGGTCCGCGCCGAACCGATCGCTCTCATAGTTCGCGGTCAGGGTGCCGCGCCATTTGGGAACCAGGAACACCGCCTGCGAACCCACATAGCCGGCGCCGTTGATCTTGATGACGCCGTTGTCGATGATCAGCGAATCGACATAGTTGGCCAATGCGCGGAGACGCAACTGGCCAGGCAGGCCGATGCCGTCTAGGCGCGTGCGGTAGGACGCTTCAAAATCGACGCCCGTGTTCTTGAACTTGGCGACGTTGATGTACGATGCATTGATCACGGTCAGCACGCCGTTTCCGTCGCGTTCGAGCTGCGCGCAGGCACCCTGGTTTTTCTGGCCATAGCAGCCGTTGACGATCTGCTGCGCGGTCAGGGTCGTGATGACGTCGTCGATCTTGATATTGTAGTAATCGACTGAGAAATCGAGACCGGACAGTGGCGATACGACACCACCCAGTGTGAGGGTATTGGCGATCTCAGGCTTCAGATTGGGGTTGCCGCCTGTGTACAGGATGACCGACGCTGACGGGTGTTTACCTGGTTCCCCGCGCCCCGTGTCTTGCACGGTGGTGAAAAGTGTCGAGCGCTGGCTGAACAATTCCGTCAGGTTCGCGGCACGGATGTCGCGCGAGCGGGTCGCACGCAGCTTGATGCCTTCGGTCACGTCCCAGACGCCGCCGACTTTCCACGACCAGATCGAACCGCCGGTGCTGTAGTCAGAAATACGCGCCGCGGCATTGAGCACCAGCTTGTCGACGAGCGGCAGGTTGGCGAGCAGCGGGACCGCGACTTCGGCGAATCCCTCCTTCACATTGTTGCCGATCTTCGGGATATTGACGCCGTTGATCGTGTTGAAGTTGCCGAGCAGCGAATTGGCGTCATACAAGGTCTGGAAGGATTCCTCGCGATATTCGCCGCCGATGGCGAACGAAACCGGCAGGTTCCACAGTTCGAACGGTTCGCCGCTGATGCTGGCGCCCGCGCTGTCGAGCCAGGTCTTGGTGACCGCATTCCAAACGCCCGTCGAATAGGCGATCGCGGCGGGGTCGGCGCGACCCGAACCGAACAGGTTGAGCGGACGGCACGCCGGATCGTCATTGGAGGTGATCGCATCGGCATTGACCGCGCAGACGATCTGCCCGCCGCTCGACACAGCGTTGATCGCCTTGGCGAACTCCGCCTTCTTGGTCAGGCCCAGTAGCTTCTGGTCTTCGGTGCGTTCGCCATGGCTGAAATACGCGTTGTAGCGCCACTTGCCGTCGCCGAAAGAGCCATCAAAGCCGATCGCTCCCTGGATCGTCTCGCGATCATAGCGATAACGCGCGAGTGACATATCGGTGAGTACGCGGCCCATCCGGAAGCTTGTCTCGCCCGCCGCGGCGAACGTCGCGCGTTGCGCCGCAGTCAGATAGGGGTTGGTCGTCGAGAAGTCGAGCTGACCGACGCCCAGATCGGGGAAGAAGACGCGCTCGTTCCAGACCTTGTTATAACCGCCTTCGACCCAGATCTTGAGCGTGTCGGTCAGATCGTAGCTGGCGCGGGCGAAGACGTTGCCGCGCTCGATCGGTGCCGCCAGCGAACGATATTGGTCGATATTATAACCTTCGCCGCCGATCATGGTCGTTGAATCGTTACGGACGATGCCGAATTGGAAGGGCCGCAGCGAACCGTCAGGATTGAAGGTCTGTCCGGCAAAAACACCAGAACGGATCAGGCCGCCTTCGCTGCGTTGCGATTCATGGATGTTCGCGGTCGGAAAGAGCAGCTTATTGTCGGGGCCGGCATACAGGGCGGTCGAGCCGATCAGCGGGCGCGCATTGCCCGGGATGATGCCCTTGTCCTTCAGATAGTCGCCGCCGATCATGAAGTGGCCGCGGCCGTCGGCGAATTTGAAGCCCGCCGAACCTTCGAACAGATATTTCTGACCGTCGCCGCGCGACGAGATGCCGGTCTGCGCGCCGAGCTCGAAGCCTTCCTTATTGTCGTCGAGCAGCAGGTTGACGACGCCGGCGACGGCGCCCGAACCATAGGCGGCCGAGGCGCCGCCGGTGACGACGTCGATCTGCTTGATCAGCGAATAGGGAACGGTCTGGAGATCGTTCGAGCTGACATAGCGGCGGTTGTTGATCAGCACGAGCGTGCGTGCCGCGCCCAGGCCGCGCAGGTCGGCCGGGGTCTGGCCGGACGACGTCACGGTGTTGGTCGAGGTTGCGCTCTGCGTCTGGCGGAATTGCGGAAGATCGGCGAGCGAAGCGCCGATGTCGGTGCGGCCGGCCTGCTGCAACTCGGTGACGCCGATCACCGTCGTCGGGGTCGGTGCGTCGAAGCCGGCGGTGCTGATGCGCGATCCGGTGATGACGATTTCACTGGAGCCTTCTTCGGCCTGTGCTTCCTGTGGCGCAGTCTGCGCGAAGGCCGGCGCGGCAAAGGCGAGGGCGACGCCCAGCGCGAGCGCGCTGCCGCCACGTGACAAGGTACACCAACGGGTCTGGGATGGGGAGGTCATGCTGTGGTTCCCTTTTGTATATGGCGTCGCGAGCCGGACTCGTCTTCGCGAGTTTGCGTGCTGTTTGACGCCTGTTTTGGCCGAAGCCGGTCGTCGGGTCTAAAACTGGACCCAATCAGGATATAAGTTTCTAAAAGAGAAAATCGATATCGACCACCCGCCTTACGGTTTCACCAACCGAAAGAGCACGTGCGGCTGTGAGCTGAACGACATTTTGCGGTCGCCGGCCGGGCCGTAGAATTGGAGCCGCTCATATGGGCCGCCCTGGCGTGCGCCGGTCACCTGCTCGTAGATCTCCGGGCCGATCTGTTCCCAATAGGTCTTGGTGCCGCCGGCGTCGGTGATCAGGCCGTGCGCGCCGTCCGCCGACACCTTGATGTCGAATTCGGGCCGCGGCGGATCGCTATAGGTGCGGCGATTGGTGCGATACGCCCCGACCGTCGGCGCGGCGGTGCCGGTCCAGCGCGGCGCGGGCGCCACGGGGAAGACCCGGCCGATCATCGCGTTCATCAGTTCGGTTCGGCCGCCATAGCTGCCCTGGCCGCCCGTGGTCGACACGAAGAAGCCGAAATCGGCTTCGGGCGCCAGCACCATATAGGAATGGAAATCGGCGGTGTTGCCACCATGGCCGATCAGGCGCGGGCCCTGTTCGCGCACGACCATATAGCCATGTGCCATCGGCTGCAGCGCCGGTGCGTTGCGGGTCAGGTCGGTGCGCATCAGGCGCATCGTCTCGGGCTTGAGGATCTGGACATTGCCCAGGCGTCCATTGCCGAGATGCGCGAGCATGAAGCGCGCCAGGTCCGGCCCCGTGGCAGAGACCGACCCCGCGGGCATGATGTTCGAATAGAGCTCGAAGGGCTTGGCGACGAGCTTGCCGTCGACCAGCTTGTAGCCGTTCGCCATGTTCGCGGCGCGATCGCCGGTCAGCGGCTCGCGGAACGTCGCGCTCTTCATGCCGAGCGGGCCGAAGATATGCTTGTCGATATAATCGGCGAATTTCTCGCCCGAGACGCGCTGGACGATATAGCCGGCGATCGCCGAGCCATAGTTGGAATAGGATGTTTCGACCCCCGGCTCGCGGACGCGCGTCGGGATATTCTTCGGATCCTTGAGGAAAGTGTCGAGCGGAATCAGCCCCGAAACATCGTCGGTGGTGATGCCGCCCAGATCCTCGAAGCCCGGCGAATGATCGAGCAGGTGCCTGACCAGGATCGGGCGGGTCTGCCCATTCGTCGGGATGGTGAAGTCGAGATATTTGTCGATCGGATCGTCGAGCTTCACCTTGCCCTGCTCGACCTGCTGCATCAGCGCGGTCCAGGTGAACAGCTTGGAGACCGAACCGGGGCGGAACAGCGTCTTTTCGCCGTCGACGGGGATTTTCCGGTCGATATCGGCATAGCCATAGCCGCGCGAGAACAGCACCTTGCCCTTCGACACCACCGTGACCACCGCGCCGGCGACTTCACGCGTCGCGATCTGCTGCGCCATGATTCCGTCGACGAACTCGGCCAGGCCGGCGAGGCGCGCCGGGTCGATCGTGACAGCCGCCGTCCTGGCAGCGGGGGCGCTCTGCGCGAATCCCGGCGAGACCGAGCCCAGCACGAGCGAAAGGCCGATCGCCGTTCCGGTCAGAAACTTCGACAGCCCGCCAGACCGCCCGCCAGACCGCGTTGCATCTCGCATCAGCCCATTCGTCACACGACTCTCCATTCACGCCGCAAGTTCGACCCTGCACGGCGCGGACGCTACACATTGGGATGTAATTTTCCTATTGGGATATTGCCAAATCAGTGAAAAAAATTCGAAATAGAATAGAAATATATATAATATCAATGAGTTAATATCGAATATTCTTTTTGTTGCATTCGAAAGTCGTTGGCGCGAATGTCCTGATCAGAGAATTTTCGGCGAGCCTGTCCGGCATGGCTTGCCTGTCACCCACCATATGCTCGCCGGATCTAGGGAGAGTTTTTCATGTTGAATCAAAAGCTTCGGCTTGCGCTTTTGCCGCTTTTGCTGGCTACGGCCGGAGTCGCGGCGCCCGTGATGGCGCAATCGGCGACTCAGTCGGCGTCGACCGCCGGTCTCGATCAGCAGATTGCGCGCCTTGCCCAGGGTTCGGGCGGCGTTGTCGGCGTCGCCGCCTGGCGGCTCGATGGAAAGGGGCCGCGCATCCTGCTCAACGGCAACGAGGCGTTTCCGATGGCCAGTACCTTCAAGGTTGCGGTGGCGGGCAGGATTTTCGAGCGCGTCGACAAGGGCGAACTGAAGCTCGACCAGATGCTCGATGTGCCGATGGACATGTTCTCGCCGTCTGAAGTGATCGCCGACCGGCTGATCCATCCCGGCGTGAGCCTGTCGGTCTACAATCTGCTCGAACTGATGCTGACGCAGAGCGACAACACCGCGACCGACGTGCTGACCAAGGCCGCGGGCGGCCCGGCCGTCGTCACCGCCTGGGTCCGCGCGCAGGGCGTGACCGGCCAGCGCATCGATCGCGACACCGCCGGCCTGCTGCGCGATTTCTTCGGTGTCGGCCCCGGCCCGTTGGCCGAAGCGTTCGAAGCGGCGGCGAAGGCCAATCCCGATATAGAGCGCAAGGGGAGCCTGCCCGATCCCGCCTTCGACAATGATCCGCGCGACACCAGCACGCCTGAGGCGATGGGCACGCTGCTCACCCGCATCTTCTCCGGCAAGGCGCTGTCTGCGGAAAGCACAAAGGCGCTGATCGGGATCATGGAACGCTGCCGCACGGGTGGGGCGCGACTGCGCGGCAAGATGCCACCGGGCACGAAGGTCGCCAACAAGACCGGCACGATCGGCGGCACAGTCAACGATACCGGCGTGCTCACCTTGCCCGGCGGCGCCGGCCAGATCGTCATTGCCGTCTATGTGAAGAAGAGCGCGGCGCCGGTCGCCGACCGCGAGCGCGCGATCGCCGAGATCGCACGCTCGGTGCATGACTATTTCCTCTTCTCGGCACCCGTGAAGTGAGAGGGCTGAGCATCAAGACGCGGTTTTTCGCTGCTGCGGGGCTTGCCGCGCTTGCGGTCGCAGCGCCGGCGGCCGCGCAGACCTACGACATCGTGATCGCCAATGGCCGCGTCATGGATCCCGAAAGCGGGCGTGATGAGGTGGCCAATATCGGCATCAATGGCCGCGGCATCGCGGCGATCACGACGGACGCGATCAAGGGGCGCCGGATGATCGACGCGAAGAACCTGGTGGTCGCGCCCGGTTTCGTCGATCTCCACGCCCATGGGCAGAATCCGAAGGGCGAATATTATCAGGTGCTCGACGGTGTCACGACCGCGATCGACGCGGAAGGCGGGGCGATGCCGATCGCGCCTTTCATCGCCGCGCTTTCGGGCAAGGCGCTGACCAATTTCGGCGCCACCGCATCGCATCAGTGCGCACGGATGGAAGTGATCGCCAATGCGCCTTGCCACGGCCATTTCGCGATCAATGATGGCGGCGAGACGAGCGATCGCAGGGCCTATACCGCGGCCGCGACACCGGAACAGCAACGCGCGATCGTCGCCGCGCTCGACCGCGAGGTGGCGGCCGGCGCGCTCGGCTATGGCCTGGGCATCGAATATACGCCCGGGGCGAGCCGCGGCGAGATCTACGACATCTTCAAGGCGGCGGCGGCGACGCGCGCGCCGGTCTTTGTCCATGTCCGCAGCCGTCCGCTCGATCCCGCGCCCGGCGTACCGATCGCGGTGGCGCAGGAAGTGATCGCCAATGCGGCGATCACCGGCGCTCCCCTGCAGATCGTGCATCTCCATTCGACGGGCCTGCGCGATACGCCAACCCTGATCGACATGGTCAAGCGCGCGCGCCAGCGCGGCATGGACATCACGTCGGAGGCCTATCCCTATACGGCGGGCAGCACTTCGATCGGCTCCGAGTTCTTCCGCGACGGCTGGCAGGAGCGTTCAGGCATCGGCTATGGCGACCTGCAATGGCCCGCGACGGGCGAACGGCTGACCAAGGACAGCTTCGAACGCTATCGCCGCGAACAGCCCAATGCGGCGGTCGTCATCCACATGATCCCGGAGGATGTGGTCGACGCGATCATCGCGGAGCCCGAAATCTCGATCGCGTCCGACGGCATGCCCTGGGTCACGTCGGGCGAGCATCCGCGCGGCGCCGGCACCTATGGCCGCGTGCTTGGCCGCTATGTCCGCGAACGCAAGACGCTGGATCTGATGGCGGCGCTGCGCAAGATGGCGCTGATGCCCGCGCAGCGGCTGGAGGCGGTTTCGCCGCAAATGGCGAAGAAGGGGCGGCTGAAGGTGGGCGCCGACGCGGACATCGCCATCTTCGACCCCGCCACCGTCAGCGATGTCGCGACTTTCCAGAAGCCGATGCAGGCCTCGGTCGGTTTCCGTCATGTGCTGGTCAACGGCCAGCCCGTGGTGCGCGACGGCAAGCTGGTGGAGAAGGTTTTCCCCGGCGAGGCGATCACGGGGACGGCGAAGGGGCAGTAAGGCTTCGCACGGGGCCGGTTCGCGGGCCCTGCCGAACCGGCACTCACATCGTTCGGGCTGAGCTTGTCGAAGCCCTGTCCTTCTACCTTGGGCCAGAAGAAAAGGCAGGGCTTCGACAAGCTCAGCCCGAACGGGGTGTTGGCGATAATAGCCGGGCTTGCTTGCCATGAGACACCCACAAAAAACCAGGGCGACCCCTTGCGGGACCGCCCTGGTCGCTGGGAGCTTTCGAAAGCTGTCAGCTACACGCGTGGCGCAGCACCGCTCCGGCCTTGACGTTGTCGAGCTTGCCCTGGTCGAGCGCGACCGCGCCGTTGACGATCACCGTGTCGATGCCCGTCGGATAATCGGTCGGATTCTTCCAGCTCGCGACGTCGTCGAGCTTGTCGTAATTGAACACCACGACGTCGGCGCGCATGCCCTGGCGGATCAGGCCGCGATCGCTCAGCCCCATGCGCTGTGCCGGCCAGCCGGTCATCTTGCGCACCGCCTGTTCGAGCGTCAGGATCGGGCGGCGCTTCACATATTCGGCGATGACGCGCGGGAAGGTGCCGTAGGAACGCGGATGGGGCAGGCCGAGCGTGTCGACCTTGCCCGGCGTGGCGGAGGCGCCGGCATCGCTGCCGATGCTGACCCAGGACTGGCGCAGGGCGGCCTCGATATCCTGCTCGCTCATCATGAAATAAAGCGCCATCGAGCGTTTGGGATATGCCGCGACCACAATGTCCCATGCCGCGTCGGCCGGGTCGATGCCCAGTGCCGCGCCGATTTCGGCGAAGCTCTTGCCGTTGAACTTCTCATATTTGGGGTTCTGCGGATTGGCGAGCACCACCTTGTCCCAGCCGCCCGAAGCCTCGACCAGATTCGACCAGTCGGACATCGATCCGGCGGCCACCTGCTGCTTCAGCTTGGCGCGGACCGCGGGATCCTTCAGCCGTTCGATGCCTTTTTCGACGCCGTCGGCCCAGACCCAGTTGGGCACGGTGATCTCGACCCCGGTTCCTCCGGCGGTATAGGGATACATGTCCGCCGCGATATCGACGCCGCGGGCGCGGGCGCTGTCGACCAGCGCGACCGCCTTGGGCATGCCCTTGCCCCATTGCGGCGCATAGGCGTTTTTGAGGTGGAAGATCTCGACCTTGACGCCGCCCTTCTCGCCGATCGCGATCGCTTCTTCGATCGCGGGGATCAGCTTGGAGCTCTCCTCGCGCATGTGCGTGGCGTAGAAGCCGTTGCACTGCGAGGCGACCTTGGCGAGCTTGATCAGGTCCTCGGTGGTCTGGAAGCTGCTCGGCGGATAGATGAGCGCGCTGGTGATGCCGAAGACGCCCGCGCGCATCGCGATGCCGACTTCCTTCTCCATCGCCGCCATCTGCGCCGGGGTGGGCGCGCCCGCCTTGTCGCCCATGATCTGCATGCGCGCCTGGTGGGTGGCGTAATAGGTGCCGAAATTGACGCCGATGCCCTGGGTTTCGAGCTGCTTGAAATAGTCGGGGATCTTCGCGGCCTCGACGGGGGTGCCGCCTTCGCCCGCGATCACGGTGGTCACGCCCTGGCGCAATTTGTTCTCGGCCGCGCCGTTTTCGAGCAGCACTTCGCCGGACTGGTCCATCATGTCGATGAAGCCGGGCGCGACATAGCGGCCCTGCGCATTGATCTCGCGCTTGCCGCGCGCGGTGATCGTGCCGACCTTCGCCACGCGGCCGTCCTTGATGCCGACATCGGCGCTCACCCAGGGATTGCCCGCGCCGTCGAGCACGCGCCCGCCACGGATGACGATGTCATATTCGGGCGCGCCGGATTGGGCCGAGGCATTGGAGGCGAGCAGCGCGGCGGTGCAACCGAGCAGCAGCGCGCGGCCCAGGGTGCGCGGAAAGAGCGTCATTGGGGAAACTCCTGGGGACGGGAGGCGGTGATCGGCATGAAGCCGGGGCCAGGTGGGCACGCTCGTCGCGCGTCCGCCATGGCCCCGGCCATGTTCATTTCAGGCAGTTCTCGACGAGCGCGGCGAACGCCTCGCCGCCGCGGATGGGATCGGCGACGGGCAGACCCAGCCGCTCGCTTTCGGCGGCCATCACGCGCTCGGCTTCCTCGGCGGTGAGCTTCGACGTGTTCATCGAGATGCCGCCGCATCGGATATTGGGATTGGTGCGCCGACCGAGGATCAGGTTGAGTTCGATCGTCTCTTCGATCGACGGGACCGCATATCCCGCCGTGCCGAGCATCTCGGTGCGGCCGGGCTCGTGGCAGACCACGATCACATCGGGCTGGCTGCCGTGGAGCAGGCCGAGCGAGACCGCGGCATAGGCGGGGTGGTAGAGCGAGCCTTGGCCCTCGACCACGTCCCAGTGATCGTCGGCGGCGTCGGGGCTGAGGATTTCAGCGGCGCCCGCCTCGAAATCGGAGACCACGGCGTCCATCGGCATGCCACCGCCGGCGATCATGATGCCGGTCTGGCCGGTCGCACGGAAATCGGCGGAAACCCCGCGCTCGGCGATGGCGCTGGCCAGCGCGAGCGCGGTGTATTTCTTGCCGAGCGCGCAATCGGTGCCCACCGTCAGGATGCGCTTGCCCGAACGCTTGCGGCCCGTGCCGACGGGCAGGCTGGCGGGGGGAACGCGGATGTCGATCAGGCGGCGACCGAGCCGCGTGGCGGCGTCGTCGAGCTGCGGAATGTCGCTCAGCCGGACGTGCATGCCGCTGACGATGTCGAGGCCTGCTTCGAGCGCCTCGACCAGCGAGGCGATCCAGTTCGGTGCGAGTACGCCGCCGCTATTGGCGACGCCGATGACGAGCGCGCGGGCGCCGGCCGCATAGGCCTGGGCCGGCGTCATGTGCGGCAGGCCGGTGGTGACCGTGGCACCGATGCTGAACTCGCCGACGCATTTGTCGCCCGCCCAGTCGCGCAGACCGAATGCCGTCTTGGCGAAGCCGGGCTCCACTGTGTCCGCGAGGAACAGCAGGTAGGGCTGGGGAAGTCGAATGGCTGATCCCTGCTCGGGATCGAATTGAGCGTTCATGCGAGTACTCTGTCTGTGGTCCGTTTTGGACCGTGTGGAAATGGAAGGGGTCAAACCCAGGTATCGCCCAGCAGGCGACGGAAATTGCCGCCGAGAATTGCTGAGATGTTGGCGTCGGAATAATTGCGGCGGATAAGCTCCTCGGTGAGGTCGAACATTTTCATCGGATGGTCGAAGCCGTCGGTGTCGAGCTTGTCGCGAAAGGCGTAGCTTTCCTTGTAGCCGCTCTTGAGCATCTTGTACTGATCGGCCGGCATGTCGTCATAGCCGTTGAGATCGGCATCGGAGCCGATGCCGACATGGTCGACGCCGATCAGCTTCACGACATGGTCGATATGATTGACCATCTCGACGATCGTCGTCGGTTCCTTGCCGCTGACGAAATTGCGAACGCCGGTGATGCCCATCACGCCGTTCTTCTTGCCGAGCGCCAGGATCGCCTCGTCGCGCTTCAGCCGGGGATGGTCGTTGAGCACGCGGCAATTGCTGTGCGTGATCGCGATCGGCTTGGTCGAGATGTCGATCGCGTCGAGCGTCGTCTTGTCGCCCGAATGCGAGACGTCGACGAGCATGCCGACTTCGTTCATCGCCTTGATGATCGCGGCGCCATAGTCGCTGATGCCGCCGTCGACCCGGTCGGTGCTGCCCGATCCCAGCCGGTTCTGGCTGTTATAGGTGAGCTGCGAGCAGCGCTGGCCGAGCTGGTAGAAGGTCTTCACGTCCGCGACGGTTTCGAAGTGATCCGAATTCTGCAGGCCCATGATCACCGCGCATTTGCCCTCGCGCTTGGCGCGGTCGAGATCGGTGCCGAGGCCGACCAGCGAGAAGACGTGCGAATTGCGGCCGGCAAAGCCCTGCCACGCGTTCATCCATTCCAGCACGCTGGAGCGGGCGTCCGCGCCGCCGACACCGACGGCGTTGTGGAAACCGGTGATGCCGCTGGCGCGGAATTCGGCGGCGTCCTTCTCGCTCAGCGGTGCCGCGAAATATTCGGGGCGGAAGTCGAGCTTGATCGGCGCCAGCATGTCGATCACCAGCGACTTGCGCACCAGGTCGATCGCCCGCTTCGAATAGGTCTTGGGCGACGCCGCGTTCAACCGGTACTGGCCCAGATTGATCATCGGAAAACCCGCGACTGCGGCAACTGCCGCCGCGCCGCCACCCAGCAGCCGGCGCCGCGACATTCTGACATCCTGCTGCATTGTCACTCCCCGATTCTACGATCCTGATCAGGATCATATTGTCCCAAGATGAAAAGTCAAACCTTCACTCGCCGACGGCGCGTGCGACCACGCCGCCCTTCATCACGAAAGCCATGGTTTCGAGCGTGCGGACGTCGTTCAGCGGATCGCCTTTCACCGCGACGATATCCGCGGCCTTGCCGGGCGCGATCGAGCCGATCTCGGCCGACAGCCGGGCATGATCGGCCGCCCAGACCGTCGCCGCGCGGATCGCGTCGAGCGGGGTGAAGCCCGCCTGCACGAGCAGCGCGAATTCCTTGGCATTCTCGCCATGCACCGAAACGCCGCTGTCGGTGCCGAACGCGATCTTGACGCCGCCGACGCGCGCGCGTCGGGCCATGTCGAGCATCTGCGGACCGACCTGCAGTGCCTTGGCGCGCACCGGCGCGGGCATCCATTCGGCCGTCTTGGCCTGGCGCGCCACGGTGTCGCCGGCAAGCTGGGTGGGGACGAGATAGGTGCCCTTGGCCTTCATCATGCGGATCGATTCGGCGTCGAGGAACGTGCCGTGCTCGATCGAATCGACGCCCGCGCGCAGCGCCGCGTTGACGCCGTCAGTGCCGTGCGCGTGTGCCGCGACCTGCCGGCCCAGCCGGTGCGCGGTCTCGACCAGCGAGGTCAGTTCGGCATCGCTCATCTGCTGGCCGACGCCGGCCGCCGTTGCCGACATCACCCCGCCGGTCGACGCCGTCTTGATGATGTCCGCGCCGCTCTGCACCGCCTGGCGCACCGCGCGCGCGCAATCGTCGGCGCCCGAACACAAGGTGGGCGAGCGGTACAGGTCGAGGATCTCCTGGCGATAACCCTGGATGTCGCCATGGCCGCCATGTGCCGCCACCCCGCCGGCGGCAATCATCCGCGGGCCGATGATCTTGCCCGCGGCGATCGCGTCGCGCATCGCGAAGGTCACTTCGGGCGTGCCGCCCAGGTCGATCACGGTGGTGAAGCCGGCACGGACGGTCCGCCTGGCATAGACGACGCCGTCGAGCAGCACGTCGGAATCGGACTTGGTCACCGCGTCGAGGCGCGCGTTCGGTCCGTTCTCCGAAGTGATGTGGACATGGCTGTCGATGAAGCCGGGCAGCACGAAGGCGTCGCGCAGGTCGATCACCTTGCCCTCGCCGACAAAGCCGTCGCGGATCTCGACGATGCGTCCGTCACGGACGACGACGGTCTTGTTGCTGTCCACCCGTCCGCTTGCCGGATCGGCGAGCAGCCGCCCGGCCTGGATATAGGTGGCGCCGTCCGCCTGCGCGGCGGCGGGTGCCGCGCCCCAGACGATCGCGGTGGCCGCGGCGGCGGTCGCCAGGCGGCGGAGGGTGCTCAGCGCGCTCATGCCGGCACCGCCATTTCGGCCGTGCGGCCCCAGATCGCTTCGTCGCACCAGGCGAGGCCGCCGCTATAGTCGATGGCGGGGGTCCGGTCGGACGCCAGGAAGATCGGCCCGTCGAGATCGACGATGTCGCAGAGCTGTCCGAGGATGAAGGCCGGCGCCATGGCGAGGCTCGACCCGACCATATTGCCGACCATCACGCTCAGCCCCGCTTCGCGCGCGGCATGCGCGATCATCAGCCCCTCGGTGAGGCCACCGCATTTGTCGAGCTTGATATTGACGACGTCGAAGCGGCGGACCAGTCCGGGCACATCGGCCAGCGACAAGGCGCTTTCGTCGGCGGCGATCGGGATCGGGCATTCGAACCCGTCGAGATCGGCCTCGCGTCCGCGCGGCAGCGGCTGTTCGAGCAATTTCACATCGGCGTCGACGAGCGCGCCGACCAGCGGCTCGAGCGCGTCGATCGCAAAGCCCTGATTGGCGTCCACGCCTATCCAGCATTCGGGGCGCGCCGCCCGGACGGCGCGAACGCGCGCGATATCGATGTCGAGATCGCCGGTCAGCTTGAGCTTCAGCGCGCGCGCAGAGGCATAGCCCAGCGCGCCTTCAGCCATCACCGCCGGATCGTCGGCGCCGAGCGTGAAGGTGGTGAGCAGCGGTCTGGGCGCTTCCAGCCCCGCCAGCGTCCAGACCGGTTGGTCGGTGCGGCGGGCTTCGAGTTCCCACAACGCGCAGTCGATGGCATTGCGTGCGCCGCCCGGGGGCAGCAGGTCGCGCAGCCCCTCTCGCGTGACGCCCTGTTCGATTTCGCCGCGGACCCGCTCGATCGCGGCCACCATCGCAGGAGCGTTCTCATAGAGATAATAGACGCCCGAGGCTTCGCCGCGTCCGCTGGCGGTGCCGTCGGAAAGCGTCACCACAACCACGTCCGACTGGGTGAAGACGTGTCCGGAGATCCGGAACGGCTTGGCCAGCGGCAGCGATTCGACCGTAACGGCCAGGGAAAGAGTCATTGTCGGGTCCTTCATAGTGAGATCAGAAATTGAGACCGAAGCCGATCAGGCCGTAGCCGACCGCGCCCCACAGGATGATCGCTCCCGAGAGCGCGACCAGAAGGCTCCAGATCCTGGCCGTCCAGCCGTGTTTGCCCCGCCAGATGCGCCACGCATTCCACAGCGCGATGACGACCAGGCCGACAAAACCGAGCAGGCCCGCCGACTGGAGCAGGATGATCAGCCAGTCGAGCCGGCCGTTGAGATTGGCGAAGCTCGCGCTCATCGCCGAGAAGGCATAGGCCCAGCCCGCCGGCACCAGCAGGGCGAGCAGCGCGAAGCCGCGGACGAGGTGATAGGCGTTGCGATCCTGCCCGGTCAGCGGCAGCGCGGCGCCATAGACGCGGCGGGCGATCGCGGCGGCGGGCCAGGACAAAGCGGTGATCAGCAGGATGGCGAAGGCGATCCAGGCCAGCGGATTGAGCCAGCTCTTGTCGGCATACCAGGGCGCGCGTTCGAAGAGCATGAACGGGGATGTCGAATCGAAGCTGAAGCGGACGACCTTGCCGTCGACCAGCTTCGCGGCAAGCCGCAGGTCGCCGCCGACCTCGCGCCAGACGAACGGCGCGATCTCCACCCATTTGCGCGGCGCGCCGCCGAGCGTGCGGTTGGCCTCGATCAGCAGCGATCCGTCGGGCGTGGCGCCGACGGTGACCTGGCCGAGCAGTGCGCCCGTAAACATGAAGCTCGATTGCGAGCGGCGGCTGACGATGTAGTTGCCCGCGATCATCCGGACATGTTCTGCGGCGGTCTTCGCGTCGACCCGGCTGTCGCGGGGCTGGCCGGGGAAATAGCGGTCGGCGAACTGCGTCAGCAATGCGCTGCGGATCGCGCCGGCCGCGCCTTCCTTGCCCGAACTGTTGAGCGAGACGAACATGCCGACATGGTCGTCGAGGAACAGCCAGAGCGCGCTGTGGAACAGGCGCGTGTCACCGCCATGCGCGATGATGCGATGGCCGTTCATGTCCTGCTCGTAAAAGCCCAGCGCCATGCGGTTGAGCGGCGGGATGACGTCGAGATGCGTGGTGTGCATCATGTTCGCGGTCTGCGGCGAAAGCAGCGGGCCGCCCTGCGCCAGATGCGCGATCATGAAGCGCGCCATATCGGTGCCGGTTGCCGACAGGCTGCCGGCGGGCGCCGCCTCCACCACTTCGAACGGCATCGGCTTGCCCGATCCCAGCATATAGCCTTTCGACATCAGCGACTGGAGATTGGCGGGCAGCGGCTGGCGGAAGGTGGAGCGCGCCATGCCGAGCCGGCCGAAGATGTTGCGTTCGACATAGTCGTCGAACGGCAGGCCGGAGACGCGCTGGACGATATAGCCGGCAAGCGCCGTGGCATAGTTGGAATAGGCCGGGGTCGTGCCCGGATCGAAGATACGCTTCGGCGTCCAGCGCTTGACCATGGTCGCGAGCGGGGCGGGGGCGGGCGTGTCCGCCACCAGCCCACGGGACGCCTCTTCGAAGCCGGCGGTGTGCGTCATGATGTTGCGCAGCGTGATCGGCTTGCCGTCGCGCGGCGGGATCCTGAAATCGAGATAGGTGTTCACATCGGCGTCGAGATCGAGCTTGCCCTGCTCGACGAGCTGCATGACCGAGGTCCAGGTGAACAGCTTGGACACCGATCCCGGACGGAACATCGTGGCGTCGGGGTCGACGGGCTTGCGCCCTGCGACGTCGGAGAAGCCATAGCCGCGCTGGGTCAGCACCTGGCCGTCCTTGACGATCACGACGACGCCGCCGGCGACGTCGCCGCGCTGAAGGGCGTAGGGGAAGAATCCGTCGAGCCAGGCGTCGGCATCG
Source organism: Sphingobium sp. FW305-3-2-15-F-TSA7 (assembly GCF_058787155.1). Lineage (NCBI taxonomy): Bacteria > Pseudomonadati > Pseudomonadota > Alphaproteobacteria > Sphingomonadales > Sphingobiaceae > Sphingobium > Sphingobium sp. FW305-3-2-15-F-TSA7. The sequence continues at coordinate 28,455 of NZ_JBYSZM010000006.1, forward strand.
GCCTTGGTCAGCGCCCGCGCGCCGGCGACGGGTGTCGCGGGGATGGCCGCGGGTGGAGAAACGGCTCTGGGTGCGATCGGCGCGGGGGCCTGGGTAGCGCCCGGTGCCGCCGTCAGGCCGATCAATGCGGCGAACGCAAGTTTCAGGCGCTTCATTACCGACCCCCTTCCCAAAAAATACACCGCGATCCGTTCGGCAAGGCAATTGATTGCGCTCGGGCGGCCGCGGGGATATCGTGGATACCTAGGAACGACAGAATGTATCCTGATTGGACAATAATGATCCTGTTCGGAAAATTGTCAATTGGGGGATGATCGAATTTGGATTTTCTCGAGGGGGCTGAACGATGAAGGGGGAGCAACCCACGCTGGGTGCGTTGATACGGGGGTTGCGCACGCGCAACAGCTGGACGCTCAAGGAAATGAGCGACCATAGCGGCATTCCGATCTCCACTCTGTCGAAGGTCGAGCATGACCGGCTGACGCTGACCTATGACAAGCTTCTCCAACTGAGCCAGCGGCTCAACATCCGCATGTCGGAACTGTTTGCCGAGGATGCGCCGGGGACGGGTGAAACGCCGGTGACGGCGCGGCGCAGCGTCGGCGACCGCGATCGCGCGGTGCGTGTCCAGACCTCGAACTACGACTATTATTATCTGTGCACCGAATTGCGTCGGAAACGGATGATTCCGATCTATACGCGGATCCGTGCGGCATCGGCCGACGAGTTCGGCGAGTTCGTTCGGCATCCGGGCGAGGAATTCGTCTATGTCGTGAAAGGACGGATCGTCGTCCACACCGAATTCTACGACCCGATTCCGCTCGACGAAGGCCAGTCGATCTACATCGATTCGACGATGGGGCACGCCTATGTCGCCGGCAAGGATTGCAAGGAAGCGATCGTGATCGCGGTCTGCTCCAGTGCCGAGGACGGGCTGATGGATTCGCTGATGAACCTTCATGGCGAGGATGCGACGACCGAAGACCTGTCCTGATCCGACCGCTGCCGCACGGATTGCGGCGGGTGCCGGCCGGGCCGGTCACCGGCAGCTATGGCGCAGCACCTTTCCGGCGCGAGCGCCCGTTGCCTGCCCCTTGTCGATCGTGACGACGCCGTTGACGATCACATCGTCGAACCCGGTGGGAGAGGCGAGCGGCTTTTCATAGTTGGCGACATCGTCGACCCTGGCGAGATCGAAGACGAGCAGGTCGGCGCGCATGCCCTCTCGCACCAGTCCGCGATCGCTCAGCCCCATGCGTTCGGCGGGCCAGCTCGTCATCTTGCGCACCGCGTCCTCCAGCGTCAGGATCGGGCGCCGTTTGACATATTCGGCGATCACGCGCGCATGATTGCCATAGGCGCGGGGGTGGGGCAGCCCCAGCCCATCGACCTGGCCGTAATTTTCGGCCGCGCCGGCATCGCTGCCGATGGAGACCCAGGGCTGGCGCAGCGCCAGTTCGATATCCGGCTCCCCCATCATGAAATACAGCGCCATTGCGCGCTTGGGCAACGCGCCGATCATGATGTCCCACGCGGTATCGGCTGGATCCTTGCCGAGCGCCTTGGCGATCGCGGCGATGCTCTTGCCGTGATATTGCCGATAGGCGTCGGCATAGCCGTTCGCCAGGATGACATTCTCCCAGCCGCCCGACGCTTCGACGAAATTGGACCAGTCGGGCTGCGATCCGGCCATCACTTCCTTTTTCAGCCGGGCGCGAACCGCGGGATCCTTGAGCCGCTCGATCCCCTTGGCCTTGCCCTCGGCCCAGACCCAGGTGGGGACGGTGATGTCGAGCCCGGTTCCGCCGGCGGGATAGGGATACATGTCGGCGGCGACATCGACGCCGCGCGCCCGCGCTGCGGCGATGGTGGCGACCGCCTGCGGCATCAGCTTGCCCCAGCCGGGGCGGTAACCGGCCTTCAGGTGGAAGATCTCGACCTTGACCCCACCCTTTTCGCCGATCTCGATCGCTTCCTCGATCGCGGGCACCAGCTTTGCCGCTTCGTCGCGCATATGCGTAGCGTAATAGCCGCCGCAGCGCCCAGCGACCTTGGCCAGCGCGACGAGATCGGCGGTCGACTGGAAATTGCTCGGCGAATAGACGAGCGCGGTGCTGATGCCGAACACGCCGCCACGCATGGCGGTCTCGACTTCCTGCTCCATCACCTTCATCTGCTCGGGGCTAGGCGTGCCGGCGGTGTCGCCGAGCACTTTGGAGCGCGCCTGCATCGCCGAATAATAGGTGCCGAAATTGACGGCGATGCCCTGTTTCTCGAGCGTTTCGAAATAGGTCGGGATATCCTTGGCTTCGACCGGCGTGCCGCCTTCGCCCGCGATCACCGTCGTCACGCCCATGCGCAGCTTGTTCTCGGCGCCACCGTTTTTGAGCAGCACGCGGCCGGACTGGTCCATCATGTCGATGAAGCCGGGCGTGACATAGCGGTCGCGCGCGTCGATCTCCTTCGCGCCGCGGCCGGACACGTCACCGACGCGGACGATATAGCCGCCCTTGACCGCGACGTCGGCGCGTACCCAGGGATTGCCGGCACCGTCGAGCACGCGACCGCCGCGGATGACGATGTCATATTGCGGGGCGGGCGCATTGGACACCAGGAGCAGCGCGGCGGCGGAAAGCAGGAAGCGTTTCATGCGGATCACCTCGACGTTGACGGGTTCTTCGAGACGGATTCTTCGGGCGGGAAACCTCCTCACGCCAGCCGCATCATCTTTGGCGGGTTTTCCCGAGAACGCACGCAGTCATCGCACGGGATTTTCCGTGACGCAACATTTTTTCCGATATGGAAATGTCGGGCCTGACCATGTCGGTCCGCGTGCCGTTCAGGCCTGGTCGGACGTCTCGATCGGATTGAGCGCCGATTTCAGGTCGGCGTCGGTGGCCGAGCAGACCGAGAGGATCCGGCAGGGGCCGTCGCCGACCGCGACATAGGCATGGCCCATCAGCCCGTCGAAATAGATCGAATCCCCGGTCTCCATCAGCGCGGGAGCGTAGAGATCGCAGTGGAATTCGCACTGGCCCTCGAGCACCAGCGCATATTCTTCGCCGGGATGGCGCATCAGCTCGCCAAACTCCTCGATCGAGCGCACGCGGACGTCGATGATCATCGGGTTGAGCGTCTTGTTGAGCAGGTCGGCGGCCGGGTAGACATAGCCATAGGTCGCGGTGCGGATCGACGGGCCCACGCCCGCGCGCGTGATCGCGCGCCGGCCGGTCGCGGCATTGGGTATCGCGACAGGCGCGCTGGCGGCGAACAGCCGGGTGATGTCGATGCTGAGGCCGCGGCTGAGGCGCAGCAGCTTGTCATAGCTGAGCGACATCTTGCCGTTTTCCACCTTGGAAAGCGTCGAGACGGGCATGCCGGTCCGTTTGCTGACCTCGGCCAGTGTCCAGCCCCGCTCGGTACGGATTCCGCGGAGGACCGCGCCGGGATCGATCTCGGCGGCGGCTGGAACGAGCGCTGACGGCTCGCGATATTGTGCAGAAGACATTCTGGTCCTTTCCCGGCCTCGCCGAATAGCAGACCCCTGCCGAGCTGTCATCGTTCCCCGCATGCTGCGCGCCGAAGAGGCGGTGTGTGGCGCAGGATAGGCCGCTTTCGCCAAGTTGACAAATGTGAAAAATCTGAAACAACCATTTTGGTTGCAACTGCCGGAAGCGAGCGGTTCGCATCACCAGCGTGAAAGGATCATCGATGCGGCGTACGGCCTTCCTCTCCGTCATGGCGGCGCTGGCGATCGTCGCGACCGGCCCCGCCGCGCCATCGGCAATGGCGGCGCCCGCGACCGAGGCCGCCGCTTACAGTCGGCTGGAAGCGGCGTTCGCGCAGTTCGCGAAACAGACCGACGGCACCGTCGGCGTCGCCGTCCAGCGCGTTGACGGCAAGGGCATGGCGGTGCTCAACGCCGGCACGACCTTTCCGATGGCCAGCACCTTCAAGATCGCGGTCGCGGGCGCGATCTTCGCGCGGATCGACAAGGGCGAGCTGACGCTCGACCAGCTGGTGACGGTCGATCCGGCGGTCATCGTCAATTCCGCGGGCATTGCCGAGCAGACGCCGCATGCCGGCGTCGCGCTCTCGGTCCATAACCTGCTCGAACTGATGCTGACGCGCAGCGACAATACAGGCACCGACGTGCTGGTGACGCAGGCGGGCGGGCCGGCCGCGGTGACCGCGTGGCTCCGGCGCGTGGGCATCACCGGCCAGCAGGTCGATGGCGGCACGGGCGCGCTGATCCTGCGCGCGCTCGGCGTCGCGCCGGGGCCCGGCAATTTCCGCGAAAGGCGGGAGGCCGCGATGGCCGCCGATCCCTCGATCCGCGAGCGCAACCAGAAACGGATTCCGAACAAGGCGTTCAACGACGATCCACGCGACGCATCGACGCCCGAAGCGATGCTGAAGCTGCTGCTGACGATCCAGTCGGGCAAGGCGATGAGCGCGTCGAGCACCAGGACGCTGATCGAGATCATGGAGCGGTGCCATACCGGCGACAAGCGACTGAAGGGGCTGTTGCCGCTCGACACCGTCGTCGCCCACAAGACCGGCACGCTGATGAGCATCGCCAATGATGTCGGGCTGGTGACCCTGCCCGACGGCAGCAAGTTCGCGATCGCGGTGTTCGTCAAGGGCGATACCAAGGGCACAGAGGTGCAGGATCGGGTGATCGCCGACATTGCGCGCACCGCCTATGACTATTTCCTGCTTGGCGGTTGAAGGCGTTTCGCTGGCGGTATTTCGCATAACTGAAAAATTGTGCCGTTTTTGAAAATCCGCTTTGCCGGTCAGTCGTTCTGTCGTAGCCTCGCCGCGATATCGGGGAGCTTTTCGGGCATGAAGACGCGATTTGGAAAGATGCTGCTTGGGGCATGCGTTGCGGTCGGCAGCGTGGCGTTGCACGGCACCGCGCTGGCGAACGATCCGGGCAAGTGGGATTATCTGATCACCAATGCGCGGATCGTCGACGGGACCGGCGCGCCCTGGTTCCGGGGTGCCGTCGCGGTCGATGACGGCAAGATCGTCTGGATCGGCGCCGCCAAGCCCGACGAGAGCCGCGCCGAGAAAGTGATCGACGCGAAGGATCGCGTGCTTTCCCCCGGCTTCATGGATTTCATGGGGCAGAGCACCCTGGTCTATCTGACCAATCCCGCATCGGCCCAGTCGCGACTGACGCAGGGCATCACCGTGCATCTGAGCGGCGAGGGCGGATCGCCCGCGCCGCAGAATGACGAGACCCAGCCCAAGCCGGTGATGATCGCCGGCAAGCCCTATCGCTGGCGGACCTATGCCGAATATTTCAAGATCATGGACGATCTCGGCGTCCCGGTGAACGTCGTCCACAATGTCGGCGCCGCACAGGTGCGCCGCGTGGTGATGGGCGTCGAGGACCGGACGCCGACGCCGCAGGAAATGGAGAAGATGAAGACGCTCGTCGATCAGGCGATGCGCGACGGCGCCTCGGGCCTGTCGACCGCGCTCATCTATCCGCCGGGCAATTACCAGACCACCGGGGAATTGATCGAGCTCGCCAAGATGGTGAAGCCCTATGGCGGCTTCTATTCGACGCATATGCGCAACGAGAGCAACAAGTTGCTCGATTCGATCGATGAATCGATCGCGATCGGCAAGGGCGCCGGCATTCCCGTCCAGATCTATCACCTGAAGGCGGCGGGCGTGCGCAACTGGCCGCTGATGCAGAAGGCGGTCGACCGTATCGCGGCGGCGCGCGTCGCGGGCATCGACGTCACCGCCGACATCTATCCCTATATCCGCAACGGCATCGGGCTGGGCTCGTTCGTGCCGCCGCAATCCTATGCGCACGGGCCGGACGCGTTCTACAAGACATTGTCCGATCCCAAGGTGCGTGCGGCGCTGCGCAAGACGGTCGAGACCGACCGGTCGTGGGAGAATTGGTACGACCATGTCGGCCAGGACTGGAACAACGTCCAGATCACCGACGACGCGCTGGGCGCCGATCTGGTCGGGCTCAGCATCGCACAGGCGGCGAAGAAGCGCGGCAAGGACGAATGGACCTTCGTGTTCGACACGATCGCGGCGGGCGGCGTCGGCGTCGCCCCGCTCAGCATGAACGAGGAGCAGAAGCATATCGGCCTGCGCGCGCCGTTCATGATGATCAACACCGATACTTCGCCAGCCAGCCCCGATGTCGACGGGCTTGCCGTCCATCCGCGGGCCTATGGCACGATGCCGCGCGTGCTCGCCAAATATGTGCGCGAGGAGAAGGTGATCCCGCTGGAGGAAGCGATCCGGCGGATGACGTCGGCGTCCGCGAACCGCCTCGGCCTTTACGATCGCGGCCGCATCGGTGTCGGCTATGCCGCCGATCTGCTGCTGTTCGATCCGGACACGGTGCAGGATCACGCGACCTTCGAGAACCCGGCGCAATATTCGACGGGCATGGACTATGTCTGGGTCAATGGCGTGCTCGCGATCGACAATGGCAAGATGACGGGCGCGCGTGCGGGCAAGGTGATCCGTTTCAGCAAGCCGGCGCCCTGAGGCGCGATCACGGATTTTCGACAGGTTCATATGCGCCCCGCGATCGACGGCATCGGGGCGAGGGGGAGATGACAAGAGAATGACCGACAAGCAGCCAGCTGCCGCGCTCGACTGGCGTCTCAAGGGCATGCCTGCGAATTGCGAGGAAATCGCGGCGGAGGCGGTGGCCGATGCCGGCTGGCATGTGCTGCGCGAGGATCTGATGCTGCCCGTCGCGGTGCTGCGGGAATCGGCGATGCGCCACAACAGCGAATGGATGCGCAAGTTCACGCAATTGTCGGGCGCGCGGATCGCGCCGCACGGCAAGACGACGATGAGCCCCGACCTGTTCGCGCTGCAGATGGAGGATGGCGCCTGGGGGCTGACCGCCGCGACGATCGGGCATGTCCGCACCTATCGCAAGCACGGCATCGGCACGATCCTGCTCGCCAACCAGCTCGTCGGGCGGCAGAACATCGCCTATGTCGTGGCGGAGCTGCGCCGCGATCCTGATTTCGATTTCTACTGCCTGGTCGATTCCGCGGCGTCGGTCGATCTGCTCGAAGCGGCGCTGGCCGCCGATCCGCCCGGCCGGCCGCTCCAGGTGCTGATCGAGCTCGGCTTTCCCGGCGGCCGCGCCGGTTTCCGCGACAATGACGCGGCGCTTGCCGTCGCGCGGCGCGTGGCCGCGTCCCCGCTGCTTTCGCTCCGCGGCGTGGAGGCCTTTGAAGGCGTCTTTCAAGGCACGCCACCGGAAACCCGGGACGCGCAGGTCCGGGTGTTGCTCGACCGCGTCGTCGGGCTGGCCAATGCGTGCAGCGATGCGCATCTGTTCACGGGCAAGCCGATCATCACCGCCGGTGGATCCTCGCTGTTCGACATGGTGGCGGAAACCTTCGGCCGCGCGTCGGCGGATCGGCCCTATGCCGTGATCCTGCGCAGCGGCTGCTATCTCGTGCACGACAGCCATTTCTACAAACTGCTCGTCGAAGGGCTGATCCGGCGCTCGCCGGTCGCCGCCAGCCTGGGCGACGGCCTGCGCGGCGCGCTCGAGGTCTGGGCCTATGTCCATTCACGCCCCGAGCCGACCCGGTTGGTCGCGGGGCTGGGCAAGCGCGATATCGCCGACGATGTCGCGCCGCCGACGGTGCTCGGCTGGGCCCGGCCCGGCCCGGATGCGGAGATGCTGCCCATCCCCGCCGACCATCGCGTCGTCCGGCTCGACGATCAGCATGCCTATCTCGACATTCCCGCCGATTCCCCGCTCCAGCCCGGGGACATGGTAGCATTCGGGGTTTCGCACCCCTGCACCACCTTCGACAAATGGCAGGCGCTGTATCTGGTCGACGATGGCCTTCGCGTGACGGGGACGATACGGACATTCTTCTGACGCCCATCGGCAAGGGCGCGGGTTCAAGCAGGTTGTGAAGGGAAGACGCGTGAAGAAGCTCCTGGTCCTGTTGCTTTTCCTGGTTCCGGCGATGACGCCGACGATGGCCTCGGCCGATCCCGGCCTCGATCGCGCGGCGGCGCTGATCGCCGATGCCGCGAAATGGGAAGTCGAGAACAAGCGCGTGCCCTCGGTTGCGGTCGCGATCGTCGGGCCCGAGGGCGTCCGCTGGTCGGGCGCCTGGGGCAAGGCGGATGCGGAGGGCAAGGTGCCCGCGACGCCCGAGACGATCTATCGCGCCGGATCGGTCAGCAAGCTGTTCACAGATGTCGCGGTGATGCGGCTGGTCGAACAGGGCAAGCTGAACCTCGACGCGCCGGTCAGCACCTATCTGCCCAGCTTCAAGCCGCACAATCCCTTTGGCGGGCAGATCACGCTGCGCCAGTTGATGACGCATCGCAGCGGCCTGGTCCGCGAAGCGCCGCGCGGCAATTATTTCGACATCGCCGCCAAGGGGCAGGCCGATGCCGTGGCAAGCCTGAACGAAACCACGCTGGTCGCGGCGCCGGGCACGGTCACCAAATATTCCAATGCCGCGATCGCCGTGGTCGGAGAAGTCGTGGCCCGCGTCAGCGGCATGCCTTATGAAAAGGCAGTCGACACGCTGGTGTTCCGTCCGCTCGGCATGGCATCCAGCGGCATGACCGCCGCCCCTTTCCAGGGGCGTATCGCCTATAGCGAAATGGCGGCGTTCGACGGGCCACGCGTTCCGGCACCGCCGATCGAGCTCGGCACGCCGGCGGCCGGCAGCCTCTTCACGACGCTCGGCGATCTTGGTCGTTTCGCGCAGGCGATGCTCAATCGCGGCGCCTTGCCGAAGGGCACGCTGCTCAAGCCGGCGACGCTCGATGAGATGTGGCGCCGGCAGTTTCCGGGCGACGCCTCGACGCGCGGCTATGGGATCGGTTTCGCGCTGTCCCAGATCGACGGCCAGCGCGTCGTCGGCCATGGCGGGGCGATCTATGGCCATGTGACCGATGTGTTGATCATGCCCGACACCGGCATCGCGGTTGTCGCCTTTGCCACCGTCGATTCGAGCAACAGTGCCGGCAAGCTCGCGGACTATGCGCTGCGCACGATGGCTGCGCTCAAAAAGGGCGCCAATCCGCCGGCCTTCGAAACCGCGCCGCTGATCACGGGGCCGGAGGCGAAACGGCTTTCTGGCTGGTTCAGCAACGGCAAGGCCAGCGTCAGCACGCGCATCTACAACGAGCATCTCGTGATCGATGCGCCCGAACTGGTCGGCGATATCCGCCGGACGGCGAACGGCTTCCTTGTCGAGGACGCGCAGACGCGCTTCGACAAGCTCGCCATTGCCGATGACGGATCGTGGATCGAGCTGGCGGGCACGCGCTACACGCGCGGCACCATGCCGGAACCGCCACAGCCCGCCGCCGATTTCGCGGCGCTGGTCGGTAATTATGGCTGGGATCACAATGTGATCCGTATCTACGAGCGCGACGGTCGGCCCTTTGCCTGGGTCGAGTGGGTCGATCATATGCCGCTGACGCGCGTGGATGCGAACCGTTATGCCTTTCCCAAACAGGGCGGGCTCTATCCGCTCGAAGCCTTGACCTTCGAGCGCGATGCCTCGGGCGCGGTGACGGCGCTCAGCCTGAGCGGCATCCGCTTTCCCCGCCGCGACTTCGGCGCGGAGATCGAAGCGAAGGTGAGATCGGACATGCAGACGGGCGCGGCGGCGCTACGCGCGGAAGCGCTGAAGGCATCGCCGCCGCAGGAAACCAGGCCCAAGGCCAGTGATCTCGTCGCGCTGACCTCGGTCGACCCGACCATCCGGCTCGACGTCCGTTATGCGGGCACCAACAATTTCATGGGCATTCCAGTCTATGAAAGCGCCGCCGCATTTCTCCAGCGCCCGGCCGCCGAGGCGCTTGGCCGGGTCAACCAGGCACTGCGCAAGCGCGGTTACGGCCTGCTGATCCACGACGCCTATCGCCCCTGGTTCGTCACCAAGATGTTCTGGGACGCCAGCCCACCGTCGAGCCGGATGTTCGTCGCCGATCCCTCGCAGGGATCGCGCCACAATCGCGGCGCGGCGGTGGACCTCACCATGTTCGAGCTCAAGACCGGCAAGCCGATCGTGACCACCGGCCGCTATGACGAATTCTCGACGCGCTCCTATTCGAACTTCGTCGGCGGGACCGACCATCAGCGCTGGCTGCGCGAGCTGCTGCGCGGCGCGATCGAGGCCGAGGGCTTCGACGTCTATCCAGAGGAGTGGTGGCACTTCGATTACGGCGACTGGCGCGACTATCCGATCGGCAACCAGACCTTCGAGGAACTGGGCAAGAAGGGGAAGTGACGGGCCGGGGCGGGCGTTCATGACGCCCGCTGTTTCAGTAGGAAGCGGGGGCTGCCAGCCCGAACGGGGTGAGGGCTTGCCGGTGAGGGCTGCCATCCCCGGTGCGAGCGTCCAGATCCGGACCGAACCCTCACAATGTCATCCCCGCGAACGCGCACTGATGTCCGGGATTTTTATGACTGAGGTGGGCGTAAGCCAGGCAATCCGTTGGGATGAGCCCGTCATCCTGTTGTCGAGACAGGATCTGGGCCTGCCGCAACCCTCCCCTCCGCGTCTCCGCGCCTCGGCGTGAATCATCCCCGCTTGGGCGGCGCTTCAGCTTGACGGTTCACGCGGAGGCGCGGAGCCGCGGAGGGTTACTTGCCCCAAGCAATGGGGCTCTCTTTCCTGTCTTTTCTTTCGCGCTTTCGCGTCTTCGCGTGAAACCCGTTAGCTGCAGCGCTGCCCAGCCCGGAGATGATTCACGCGGAGCCGTAGGGGAGGGGGGGCGGCAGGTCCGGATCCTGTCGCGCGAAGAACATGACAGGCTCATCCCTGGGGTTATGCCCCGCTCGTCTTCTTTTGATGCTTCACGGAAAAGCTGGATCCCCGCGTTCGCGGGGATGACAAGTTCACAATTACGCAAAGACCCGGTTTGGCTTTGGGTCCTGCCATCCCGCCGGGCGCGGCGCGCTGTGGCGCCGCCCCCGGCCAATCGTCTTCAGGCTTCCGATCGTACCACCGCCGTCTCGACCGCCGGGCTGCGCAGCAGCCGGTAAAGGCCCAGGGTGAGGAGCGGGATCACGAAGACCGCGAGGAAGGTGTAGGCGAGCAGGCGGTAGCCATTGGCGATCAGGGCGACGAGGCCGAAGTGATTGGCGACGAAGATGCAGCCGATCAGCAGGCCGGCGGCGATCGACGCGCGCGCGACGGTGCCCAGCTCCGTGCCGCGGCGTGCGCGCCATACGCCGGCGATCCGTTCGTTGATGGCGTGGACCGAACCCGTGCCGCTTTCCAGCAGCGCCGCGAAGATCATGAACTGAAACAGCAGATGGAACAGCGGCATGTTGAGCTGCGTCAGCATGAAATCGGACGGCAGCGTCTCGTGCGCAATGCCCGGATAGAAAGCGATCATGCAGACGAAGAACAGGATCGCCGGCGCCATCGCGAGCGGACCGGCGATGAGGCCGGAAACGATCGCGTCGCGCTGGCTGGTCAGATGGCGCAGCACGGGCAGGACGATGACGGCACCGACGATATTGTAGCTGGCATAGGTGATGCCGCCCAAAGCCCAGCCGTCCGAGGCCGCGGGGATCGCGAAATTGGCGGCGATCTTGTCGCCGAACACGCCGAGCGCGAGGATCAGGAACAGCGCGTAGACGCCGTAGAGCAGGAAGGAGACATATTTGAACAGTTCCTCGACCGACGCGTTGCCGAACGCCGCGAAACCCGCGATCGAGGTCGCCAGCACCAATGTGCCGACGATCGGGGGCAGGCCGAACATGGCGGCGCCGATGGCGCCCGCCGCCGCGCCGAACACGGCCAGGATCAGGACGACGAACAGCACATAGGCGATCTCGAACGCGATCCAGCCCGGGCCGAGCAGCCGCGAGAAGAAGGTGCGATAATCATAAGCGCCGACATGCCGGGCAAAGGCGAAGGTGGCCGCCGCGATGATGCTCCACAGCACCGTCGCCAACAGCATCGCGCCCAGCCCGCCCCAGGGACCGCTGGGCATGAAGAATTCGGCAAGCTCGCGACCGGTCGCATAGCCGCCGCCGATGACGACGGCCTTGAAGGCGAAACCAGGCAGCAGAATCCGCTGGAACCAGCTCGGTTGAGCGTTTTCTGCCATGTCCTTGAACCCCTCTGTTGCCGAGCGACACACTGGCCGGCAATCTTGTTTTCACCAAAGGCAAAAATATATCCGATCAGGATGAAGTCAACCTAGTTGTAAATTCTTCCTGGTGAACTGATCCGGTTGAGGCGCAAACCGGGCGATCGAAACCGGCCGGCGGGCATCTCCGCGTCGCGGACGGTGTGTATCGGCACATCGATCCACAACGCAATGGTGCTTGCCGCACGCGCATCGCCCGATCATTCCGGCCCGATGAATCCGGATTGCGGACATCCGTGCTTCCTGTCACCGCTTCACCATGGATATGCATGACGCAGACGGCGCGCCTGGCCGCCCCGACCCCCATGCCCGGATTGCGGCGAGCTTTGCGAAACAGGGCCTGATGGAGACATTGGGCGCGGTTCTCGGCGATATCTCGCCGGGCGCCGTCGAGATCCTTCTGAAACCGCAAGCCGCCGTTTCGCAGCAGCATGGTTTCGTCCATGCGGGCGCGCTCAGCGCAATCGCGGATACCGCCGCCGGATATGCCGCGCTGAGCGTCATGCCGGCCGGCAGCGGCGTGCTGACCACCGAATTCAAGATCAACCTGCTGGCCCCCGCGACAGGCGATCTGATCCGCGCCAAGGGGCGCGTGGTGAAGGCGGGGCGAACGCTGACGCTCGCCCAGACCGAGATCTTCGCGGAAACCGACGGCAAGCAGAAGCTCGTCGCCTATCTGACCGCCACGTTGATGACGATCGTCGGGCGCGACGGCATCAGCGACTGAGCTGTGGTGCAATTCAGCGGGACGCTTCAGGCACGGTGCATCGGGCTGCCGGCCGCAACATTGTTCAGATAGCGGGTGACGCGGCGCCCCACCAGCCAGCGGTTCAACCCCCAGAACCAGGCGAAGGCCGCTCCACCGTAGAGAATTGCGCTTGTCGGCGATTCCTTCAGGACACCCGCTATCACTGCGAATGCGATGGACATGGCCAGGCATTCGCAGGTCATCCGGCTGATCGACAGGCAATAAGTCAGCATCCGTCCTTCGCCATCGATGCGCAGCAGCCCCTTGTCGACTCCCTCCATGGGGAGATCGCTGCGCCACCAGCGCTTCGAGGAGACGACAAAGGCAACAGCCCCGTCGGTCGTGCGGACTTCCGTTTTCGCCATCAGGCGAAGGTCGCTGGCCAACCGAGGCAAAATGGCCGGCGATGCATCCGTTCCGATCGGTATCGAACCGCGAATTTCCAACATCCGACGACCATCGGGCCGAAACGCGTCACAAGCAATGGTCGGCTGGCCAACCTCCCTTTCCTCAATCCCTGTCGATCCAGCGGATGCCGGTGGACCTTATGCGCAGAGTCCGCAGGATCAGCCGCTCGATCGGCGGAAAGGCGAAGAGCGCAATCGGAATGAGCAACACCCAGATCACCATGCCGATGTCGGATGGAGCGGCAATGCCGATCGACAGGGTGATCGCGATCAATGCGACGACGATGACGACGCGCAGCAGGATGATACCCAGGATTCTCGCCGTCGATGCTCTTTCGGATGCGCTCACCGCTCAAGCATGGCATGGATGAACCGAAAGCGGCAATGGCTGTCCGGCGACCGTTCGCCACGGGGCGAGCCATTGGCGTGCATGGGGATTGGAGACGCGATCATGACGGAGCCCGGCGATCCAGTCTTCCTCCCCATCAGCCGATCGATCGGCGCGATCGCGATGGGGGCATCGCTTGCGCTGGTGGGCTTCGTTGCCGGCTTCGCGCAGGGCATGTCCGCGGCACCGTCGAGTGCCGGCGGGATCGTCGCATTGGCGATCGTGGCGGTGGGTGCCGCACTGGGCTTGCTGGGGCTGGTTTCGATCTGGATGCCCCGCCTTCGATTGGCCGCGAGCGGAGGTACGATCGCCGTCGGCGTGCTGCTGGTCGTGGCGTTCGTGATTCACAGGGTGCTCTTGGCGCTCGCGATCATTTGAATCGAAGAGCGCGCGGAAGCATGCGTGGAATGACGGAAATCCGGTGGTGCCGGCTACAGGATTCGAACCCGTGGCCCCCTGATTACAAATCAGGTGCTCTACCAACTGAGCTAAGCCGGCGCTGAATCTCCCCATGCGTCAGACGACGCCGAAGGTCCAGCCCTCCGTTTGCCGAACATGATCGAGGCCGGCCGGAGCCCAGAGTTCGGGATCGTGCGCGACGCGGCGCAGCCAGGCGGCGGTCAGGATCGCGTCGCTGCTGTGATCGTCGATCGGGCCGGCGGCGGGATATGGCGCGCTGGCGATCGCGGGGGAAGCGAGCGCGGCGTTGAGCGCCTCCATCGTCCGCATCTTGGTGCGCCCGCGCGTGCGTCCGGCGGCCAGCGCGGCGAGGCTGGTATAGATTTCGACGAGCAGCGAACCCGTGCCGGGATCGGCGTCGAACGGCCAGATCGGCAGCCTGCCCTGCAAGCGGTGGAACATGCGCATGCCGGTCAGGCTCGATTTGCCGACCTGGGCGGCACCGACGAGATTGAGGTTGCTATAAGGGTTCAGCCCCTGTTCGCGCTGCGCGACTTCGGTCGCGCGCAGTCGGCCGCGGCCCGTACCGAACAGATCGCCGGTCCGCCCGCCATGGCGCCGGAAATGGCGCGCGGCCTGCGGGTGGTCGACAAAGCTGGTGGCCGCGAGATCCGCATCCTCGGCGCAAAGGCGATCGACCAATGCCCATAGCGCGCGTGCATCCGCCGGGCTTTCATCCCATGCGGGGAAGAAAGCGCCGCGATCGGCAAAGGGCAGTGAAGGACCGAGATCGAACCCGACCAGCGTGTCGGCGGGCATGTCCCCGACGATCCAGTCGAGTATCTCCGGACGCGACCAGATATGGCCGGGCCTGACGATTTGCGGCGCGGCGTCGCCCATTTCGCACAGCGCCACCGCAATGCCGCGCTGGCGCGCGCCCACCGCGCCCGACCAGTCGATCGCGGCGAAACGGCGGAAGCGGTCAGGGGCGGGTGGCGCCATGGCCCTCGCGCTGCCGGTGGGATGCCCGGTCCCACCAGGCGCGCTCGATCAGCAGCATGATCCGCTCCGGATCGGCAGCATCGGCATTGACCAGCACGGTCGGCCAGCCCTGATATTGCGGCGTCTGCCAGAAACAGTCGGGATCGGTGTCCTTGAGGATTTCGATCTCCTCGCGCGTGGCGCGCAGCACATAGCTGCCCGGCGCGCGGCCCTGCGAGATGATCTGCCGACCGCGGACCTGGGGGGAGGTGGAGCCTTTCGCACCCGCGCCCATCGTCACGCCGGGCAGGGTCAGCGCAAAGGCGACCGCTTCGTCCCAGCTAAAGCTCACGCCTTTTTCCGCGGCCTGGGTTTCGGCCGCGCCGCATTCCACGCATGCGCCTGCGCGATCATCGCCTTCACCCGCTCGGGGTCGTCGCTGGCATAGCGCACCAGCACTGCCGGCCAGCCTTCATAATGCGGGGTCTGCCAATAGGTGTCGGGATCGGTTTCCTTGAGGATCTCGACCGTGTCGAGATCGACCATCAGGCAGAAGGATCCCTCTTCACGCCCCGGTGCGACAAAGGCGCGGCCATTGGTCTTGACCGCCGGCTTGCCATAGCTGGTCGACAGCTCGGTATCGGGCAGCGCCAGCGCAAGCGCGACGACGCTGTCCCAATCCAGGTTCATTGCAGCGCGGCCAACACGTCTGCAGTGAGTTTCGCAACGTCGAAGGGCGCGCCCGGATCCTCGCCGCGCCGGACGATCACGATCTTCCGGCTCGGCACGATCACGACATATTGGCCGCGATTGCCGAAGGCGGCGAAGCTATCCGCCGGCACGCCGGGTGACCGGTTGAGCAGCCAGAAGGTCGCGCCATAGCCGTACGGCCCCTCGGGCTGCGGTCCCGACGGGGTGGTGACATATTTCACCCAGCCTTCGGGAAGGATGCGCTCTCCGTTCCAGACGCCGTCATTCTGGTAGAGCAGGCCGAAGCGCGCCAGGTCGCGCGCGGTCGACCAGACCTGGCTGGAAAGCACGAAATTGCCCTGGAAATCGGTCTCGGCGATCGTGCGGGTCATGCCGATCCGGTCGAACAGCTCGGTCTGCGGAAAACGGCCATAGACCGCATCGTTTCCGATCCGGGCGCGCAGCGCGCGGACGGCCAGGACGATGTCGTTATTGGCATAGCGGAACCGCGTGCCGGGCATTGCGTCGAGCGGCCATGCCGTCACTTCCTGCGTCACGCTGGTGCCGCCGAAATACAGCGCGTCGGTGCGGTTGCCAGCGGTTTCGCTGTGCAGCCCGCTCGCCATGCGCAGCAGCTGGTCGATCGCGATCTCGCCGCGCGGATCGCCCTGGCCCTGCCATTCGGGAATGACGCCCTTCTGGTCGGCGGCGAGCAGCCCCTTGCCGGCGCCGATGCCGACGACCGTGCCGGTTATGCTCTTGGCGACCGACCAGGTCCGCTGCGAGACATGCGGGCCGAAACCGTCGCGATATTTCTCGAAGACGATCCGGCCGTTCTGGACGACGATCGCGCCGGTCGTGCGCGTGCCCTTGCCGAAGCCTTCGGCGAAGACGCTCTCCATGACCGCCGCCAGCGCCTTTGCATCGCCGGTCGGCTTGCCCGTCGCCTTGGCGTCGCCGGCCGGCCAGGGTTTCGCGTCGGCGGCGGTGCGCGTCGATGCCGGCGGGACGTCGTCGGGCAGGGTGAGCCTGGCACCGATCGGTGCGACGGTGCAGCCGCGATCGACCGCCCAGGACGCCGCGCGCGGCGGCATCGACGGATCATAGGCCACACTGACGATCGCGACGCGGTCGTCGCGGCCCTTCACGATTTCGGCCTTCAGTGTCGGTACGATCGCATCATATTGCGGATAGATGCCGGTCAGCTCCAGCGCCTCGACCTGTGCCTGGGTGCGCCCGGCGTTGAACATGGCGCTGCACAGGGTGAGCGCCTTGTAGCCCGCGGCGATCGCGCGGTCGTAGCTTTTTGCGGGCTCCTGCAACTGCGCGGTTGCGGGTGTGGCGAGCAGGAGTGCGCTCAGGGCGAGTGTCCAGACACCGTCATTCCGGCGAAAGCAGGAAGCTCGCTTCCGCGGGAATGACGGTGAAGCGGTTTGGAGCGTCTCACCCATGCTGTTTCTTCGCACGCAAATCCCCCCAATAGGCCAGCCGCTCCGCGATCCGTTTCTCGAATCCGCGCTCGACGGGTGTGTAATAGGTTTCGGGCCGCATTTCCTCCGGCCAGTAATTATCGCCCGAAAACCCTTCGTCGGTATCATGGTCATAGCCATAATCCTTGCCATAGCCGATCTGCTTCATCAGCTTGGTGGGGGCGTTGAGGATGTTCTTGGGCGGCATCAGCGAGCCGGTTTCCCTGGCGGAGCGCCATGCCGCTTTCTGCGCCTTGTAGGCCGCGTTCGATTTGGGCGCGGTCGCGCAATAGAGGCAGGCCTGGGCGATGGCGAGTTCGCCCTCGGGTGACCCGAGAAATTCGTAGGCGTCCTTGGCTGCGAGGCACTGGATCAGCGCCTGGGGATCGGCCAGGCCGATATCCTCGCTGGCGAAGCGGACGATCCGGCGCAGCACGTAAAGCGGCTCCTCGCCCGCGGTCAGCATGCGCGCGAGATAATAGAGCGAGGCCTGCGGGTCCGATCCGCGCATCGCCTTGTGAAGCGCGGAGATGAGATTGTAATGCCCTTCGCGGTCCTTGTCGTACACCGCGACGCGGCGGTGAAGCAGCGCGGACAGGCCGGCCGGATCGAGCGGCGCGGGCAGGTCGACCGAGAACAGGGTCTCCGCCTGGTTGAGCAGGAAGCGCCCGTCGCCGTCCGCGCTGGCGACCAAGGCGGCGCGGGCATCGGCATTAAGGGGCAGGGGGCGTCCCTCCAATGCCTCGCCGCGCGCGAGCAAGGTTTCCAGCGCATTCGCGTCCAGTCGATTGAGGATCAGCACCTGGGAACGGCTGAGCAGAGCGGCGTTGAGTTCGAAGCTGGGATTCTCCGTGGTCGCGCCGACCAGCGTGACCGTGCCGTCCTCGACATAGGGCAGGAAACCGTCTTGCTGTGCGCGATTGAAGCGGTGGATCTCGTCGACGAAGAGCAATGTGCGATGCCCCATCCGCGCATGCTCGCGCGCCTCGGCGAACGCCTTTTTGAGATCGGCGACGCCCGAGAACACCGCGGAGATCGCGAGGAAGCGGAGGCCCACCGCATCGGCGAGCAGCCGTGCGATCGTGGTCTTGCCCGTGCCCGGCGGTCCCCAGAGGATCAGCGAGGAAAGCTTGCCCGCGCTCACCTGTCGCCCGATCGCGCCCTCGGGGCCGGTCAGATGTTCCTGTCCGACGACTTCGTCCAGCGTGCGCGGGCGCAGCCGGTCGGCGAGCGGCGCATTCGCGTCCAGCAATTTCTCTGAGTCGTCGGGTGCGAAAAGGTCGGCCATGCGGGCCCCTAGATAGGCAGCCGCGTCAGTCATGTCATGCCCGCGAGCGTCGTAATTCGGCGTCCCGGGCCGCCGGAATCGGTCCGTTTCGGATTTTCTGCATGCGTCGATCGATGTCGCTCTTGCAAAAAGATCGAATCAAGATATATCTTAAGCTATCTCGTAACAGACAAGGAACTACGAAATGCGTTTTGGAATGGGTTATGGCGCCTGGACAGGTGGCCATCATTCTCGCCGTGGTCATCACGGCATGGGCGAAGACGGCGAAGGGCGCCGCGGCCGCCGTCGCGTGTTCGATGGCGGAGAATTGCGGCTGGTGCTGCTGCGGCTGATCGCCGAACAGCCGCGCCACGGTTACGATCTGATCCGTGCGATCGAGGAGCGGACGAGCGGCGCCTATGCGCCCAGCCCCGGCGTCATCTATCCCACGCTCACTTTGCTCGACGACATGGGCCTGATCGGCGAACAACAGTCCGAGGGTTCGAAGAAGCTCTTCGCGGTCACCCCGGCGGGCGAGGCGCATCTCGCCGAGCGCGTCGATGAGATTGACGGCCTGTTCGCCAGGCTCGATGCGTTGGGCGAGCACCGCGCCCGTACCGAGGGCGGCTCGATCCGCCGCGCGATGGGCAATCTCCGCCAGGTGCTGGTCAACCGGATGAGCGAAGGCGATGTCGACGAAGACAGGCTGCATGCGATCGTCCAGGTGATCGACGATGCCGCGCGCAAGATCGAGCGGTTGAAATGAGCGGCTTCGCAGCGACGGCCAGCGTGCCGACCCAGTCGGGCAGCCGTTACCTCCAGCAATTGTGCAAGCATTGGCAGCATAATCTGGACGTCGCCTTCACGCCCGAGCACGGCACCGTGGTGTTTCCCAAGGATGCGCGCGGTGCCGATCACCCCGGCGAAGGGCTGGTGACGATGGATGCGCGGGCGGAGACGCTCGAGGTGCGCATCGACGCGACCTCGGACGAACAGCTCGAAGGCCTGAAAGGCGCGGTCGCGCGCCACCTCGACCGCTTCGCCTTTCGCGAAGCGCCGCTGGCGTTCGATTGGCGGGCGGTGACAGCGTAAGCCGCTTTTTCTCCTCCCTGTCGCGAAGCGGCGGGGTGGGGGACCGCCGGCCAAAGGCCGGTGGTGGAGGGGAAATGCGATGCATCCACCCACTCCTGATCAACGGCGATATCGTAGTTCCCCTCCACCACCTCGACTTGCGCCGAGGCGGTCCCCCTCCCCACGCTTCGCGTAGGGAGGAGAAAATGGATCAATCCGTATAGGGCAGCGGGCTCTGCCGGGGTGCGCGGCTGCCTGCCAGGCGCTGGCGGACGATGCGGAGATAGCCGTCGACCAGTGCCTGGTTGACTGCGTCCCAGCCGTAACGATCGGCGGCCTTGCGGCCCGCCTCGCCCGCGGCGGCGCGGGCATCGCCATCCTCGCAATAATGCTGGAGCGCGTCGGCGAAGCCGGCGATCGCGCCCGGGCGGACCAGATGTCCGCTGATGCCGTCCTTGACCAGGCTGTCGCTGCCCGTGGCCTTGGCGGCGACCACCGGCAGGCCCGAGGCCATCGCCTCGAGCGTGACATTGCCGAAGGTCTCGGTGACCGACGGATTGAACAGCATGTCCATCGAGGCAACGGCGCGCCCGAGATCGGGCCCCGCCTGGAAACCCGCAAAAACGGCCTGGGGCAGACGGTTGCGGAACCATTCGCCCGCAGGCCCTTCGCCGACGATCAACACGCGATGCTTCACGCCGCGACGGACGAGACGGTCGATCGCGTCCGAATAGACGTCGAGCCCCTTTTCCATCACCAGCCGGCCGACAAAGCCGATCGCGACCTCGTCATCGGCGATGCCGAGGCCACGGCGCCAGTCCAGGTCGCGGCGGTCGGGGCGGAAGATCTCCTGATCGATGCCGCGCGTCCAGATGCCGACATCGTAGCTCATCCGCTGTTCGCGCAGGAGTTGCGCCATCGATTCGGATGGCGCGAAGATCGCGTCGCAGCGCTGGTAGAAGCGCCGCATCGCCGCCAGCGCCAGCGGTTCCAGAAAGGCGAGGCCGTAATAGCGGAAATAGGTCTCGAACCGGGTATGGACCGACGCGATCACCGGCTTGTCCCAGCGCCGCGCCAGACTGACCGCGCGGTGGCCCAGGATTTCGGGGCTGGAGACATGGAAGATATTGGGGGCGAAGCGCTTGATGTCGCGCTTGATGCCGGGCGGGATCATCACCGGCGCGCGATATTCGGCGCGCCCCGGAATGGCGATCGCCGGCACGCCGACCAGATCGCCCGTCGCTGGAAAGGCGGGTTCCTTCACCACCGGCGCATAGACGCGCACCGACGCGCCCTGGCGCAGCAGATAGCCCACCAGCCGGTTGAGCGCCTGGTTCGCGCCGTCGCGGACATAATTATAATTGCCGCTGAACAATGCGATGCGAAGATCGGTGACGTCCATAAGCGGCAAGCCCCTAGAGATTGTTCGAGCAAGGGGAAAGTGTTTGTGATTCCGGCGAGGCTGTGGAGGTCGGTTCGACCAACAGGATCATGCGCTCGTCCAGGGTTATTTATCCGAACGGTACCACCATATTGGCCGCGTCATGGCCGATATCGGCGGCGCCCAGATGGGCGATGCCCGAGACATGGCACCAATGCGCCGCAATCTCCTCCACATCCTGGCCAAAGGCGCGGTCATTGGGCGTGACGTCGCTGATCCGGCCGAAACGGATGCCGGCGACCGCGCGGATGCCGGGGTTGCCGGTGATGTGGCACAAAGTCCGGTCGATCCGGTAATGATGCTCGGCCACTTCCTCCAGCAACAGCACATGGCCGGACAGATCGGGCTGGAGCGGCGTGCCGATCAGCATGCTGAGGATCGTCATGTTGAACGCCGCGTTCGGCGCGTCGCCGAGGCCGGGCTCGAGCGATCCGGGATCGCGCTCGACCAGCCAGCGCAGCGCCCTGTCGATGGCGGCCTCGCCACCGTCGCGGCGGATATCGACGGGCATCGGGCCGTGCGCGACCGTGCCGAGGCCGAGGCCGTAAAGTCCGCCAAGCAAGGTGCCGGCGTCGCTATAGCCGAGAAAGGCCTTGCCGCGTGCGGCGTCGGTCAACCGGCCGATCGCGCCGGGCGCGATGCGGCAGGCGCCATAGCCGCCGCGCGCGAACCAGATCGCATCGAGATGCGGATCGTTCGCGGCCTCGACAAAGGCGGCTTCGCGCACGCAGTCGCTGCCCGCAAAATGCCCCGCCTCGACGAAGCATTGCGGATGGAAGACGAGTTCGACCGTGGTGCCATAGAGCGCTTCGGCGCGCGCGATCACGCGTTCGGCGATCGATTCGTCGATCGGACAGCTCGGTGCGACGACGCCGATCCTGGTTTTCATCGCCTTCATCCCCGCGCGCTTGCCCAACCCGTCAAAAGCGTCAATAGCGCGCGCCCATGACCAGGGCCAAAAGCTATTTCTTCTGCGGGATCGGGGGGAGCGGAATGTTGCCGCTCGCCTGTATCGTCAAGGCGCGAGGCGCCATCGTGAAGGGATCCGACCGCGCGTTGGACCAGGGGCGCACCGCCGCCAAGTTCGACTTCCTCAAGGCGCAGGGCATCGCGCTCTTTGCGCAGAACGGCAGCGGCGTGACGCGGGCGGAGCAGATCTTCGTCACCTCGGCCGCGGTCGAGGACGATATCCCCGACGTGGTCAAGGCGCGCGCGCTCGGCGCCCCCGAAATGCGCCGTGCCGACCTGCTCGCGGAACTGTTCAATGGTTCGCGCACCAGCATCGGCGTGGCCGGCACCAGCGGCAAATCCACTGTCACCGGCATGATCGGATGGATATTGAGCGCCACGGGGCGCGATCCGACCGTCATGAACGGCGCGGTGATGAAGAATTTCATCGGCCCGGAAACCCCCTTTGCCAGCGCGCTGGTCGGGGCCGGCGAGAGTTTCGTGAGCGAGGTCGACGAAAGCGACGGATCGATCCAGCTCTACGATCCCGATATCGCGGTGCTCAACAATGTCTCGCTCGACCACAAGTCGATCGAGGAACTGCGCTCGCTGTTCGGCGGCTTTATCGGCCGTGCCGATTGCGCGGTGATCAATGCCGACAATGAGGAAGTGGCGAAGCTGGCGGCGATCCTGCCCGATGGTGTCGCGCTGACCTATGGCATCGATCGCGGCAGTGCCTATCTCCGCGCCGAATCGGTCGTCGAGGCGCCGGACGGCGTCGCCTTCACCGTGGTCGAGCGATCCGATGGCGGGCGCGCCGAGGTGCGGCTGAAGGTGCCGGGGCGCCACAATGTCTCCAATGCGCTGGCCGCGATCGGCGCGGTCCGGGCGTGCGGCGTGTCGCTGGTCGACGCGGCGACGGCGCTTGGCGATTTTGCGGGCCTGCGTCGTCGTCTGGAGGTGGTCGGTCAGGCGAACGGCGTGACCGTGATCGACGATTTCGCGCATAATCCCGACAAGATCGCGGCGACGCTCACGACGCTCCACGCCTTTCCCGGCCGGCTGCTCGTGATGTTCCAGCCGCATGGCTATGGTCCGCTTCGCACGATGCGTGACGAACTGGTCGCCGGTTTCGTCGAGCAGCTCGGGCCCGAGGATGTGCTGATCATGCCCGATCCGGTCTATTATGGCGGCACCACCGACCGCAGTGTTGGCGCCGCCGAGATCGTCGCGGGGGTGAGCGCGGGTGGGCGCCAGGCCGAATATCTTCCAGACCGTGTTGCATGTGGCGAACGACTGACCATCTTGGCGAGACCGGGCGACCGGATCGTGGTGATGGGCGCGCGTGACGACACGCTGAGCCAGTTCGCCGCCGATCTGCTGGCGCGAATGGAAGGATGACGAATATGCAGATGGCGCACTACACCGTGATCCGCGACGGCGACGTCTGGCGGATCAACCTGACCGGCAAGAATTACGGGCCCTATGCCACCCAGTCCGCCGCGATCCGCGATGCGATCGACACCGCGGAAAAGGCGGTGACCACGGGCTATCAGGCGCGCGTGATGGTGCAGGAACAGGATGGCAGCTTCCGCGAGGAATGGCGTTCGGCGCCGGCGGTGCCTTCGGTCTGATCGGAGGATGAGTCGCGATATCGTGCCCTCACGGTGTCATCCCCGCGGACGCGGGGATCCAGCTTCTTCTTCGTCTATCTGATGCTTCACGCAATAGCTGGATCCCCGCATTCGCGGGGATGACAGATTAGGTCGGGTGCCCCCCCTCAAACCCCCAGCGTCTTGTCCACCGTTCCGCGCGTCACCGAATGATAGCCGGGGCGTGCCTTCAGATAGATGGCGCGCGCGGCGGGGCCACCCCATTCGGCCTGGGCGTTGAGCGCTTCGAACAGCGGCGCCACGAATTTGCGTCGTCCCATGCTGGTGAGGAAGCGGTCGGCCGAGGCAAGTGCGGGATCGTAGCGATTGCCGATCGCGAGCATCAGCCAGGCGAAGCGGATCTCGCTGTTGCCGCTATCGGAGAGTTTCCACGCCGCATCGAGCGCGGCCAGCCGGTCGGCCGGCAGGGTGCGCGGCAGGCGGCCCAGGAAGCGCTGATAATGCTGGGTGGTCCAGCCCGTCCGGTCCACCGCCGCGGCATCGCCATTCGCCGCGAATGTGGCGGCGGCGCGGTCGACCGCGACAAAGGCGGTCGAACGGATATGGACGGCATTGTCGGGCAGGCCGGGCTGATAGACCCAGCGCTCGACGCCGATCTTCGCTTCCTCGTCATCCTTGAACAGATTGGCGCGCATGTCGGCGATCAGGCCGGCACTGGTCTGCGGCTTGAACGCCAGGCGATCGAAATAGCTTTTGAGATAGGCGTCCCAGCGCGCGCGGCCGACCGTCTGCTCGATCGTGCGCAGGAACACCGCGCCTTTCTCATACGCGACGTCGGTCATGCCGTCGTCGGGATCGCGTCCCTTCAGGTCGAGATGCAGCCGGCTGTCGGGCGCATTCTTGCCGCCGACTTCGGCGAAGGCGGTCTCCATGTCGCTCCAGCCGAGATCGGCGAGCATCGCCGCGCGATCGGGGCCATAAAGCGCTTCCATGATCCGGGTCTCGAAATAGACGGTGAAGCCCTCGTTGAGCCAGAAATCGTTCCAGGTCGCATTGGTGACGAGATTGCCCGACCAGCTATGCGCCAGTTCGTGCGCGATCAGGCTGACCAGCGATCGGTCTCCGGCGATGACGGTGGGAGTGACGAAGGTCAGCGTGGGATTCTCCATGCCGCCAAAGGGAAAGCTGGGCGGCAGCACGAGCAGGTCGTAGCGGCCCCAGTGATAGGGGCCGTAGAGGCCCTCGGCGGCGCTCACCATCTTCTCCAGGTCGGCGAACTCGCTGGCGCTGCGCTCGAGCATGGCGGGTTCGGTCCAGACGCCGGTGCGCGGGCCGATCTCCTTGAAGGCGAGATCGCCGACCGCGATCGCGATCAGATAGGGGGCGACGGGCTTGTCCATCCTGAAGCGGAAGGTGCGGCCGCCGTCGTTATTCTCGCCCTCCGGCGTCAGCCGGTCGCCGCTCATCACCGCGACCAGTTCCTCGGGCACGGTGATGCTCGCGTCCCAGCTTTGGCGGATGCCGGGGCTGTCCTGTGTCGGAATCCAGCTGCGGTTGAGGATCGCTTCGCCCTGGCTGAACAGATAGGGCGAGGTCTTGCCGGCGGTCTGGTCGGGCGACAGCCATTGCAATGCGGGCGCACCGGGCGCGGAGGCATAATGGATCACGATCTTCTTCGCGCCGCCGAGCTGGACGGTGAGCGGCTGGCCATGGATCGAATCGCCCTTGCCGAAAGCGAAGGGGAGCTGGCGCCCTTCGGCGTCGGTGACCTGCTTGACCGCGAGATTGCGGCTGTCGAGCACGACTTCCTTGGCGCCCGCCCTGGTCTGGAGATCGAGCGTCGCCGTGCCCGTCATCACCTTCGCGTCGAAATCGGCGGTCAGGTCGAGCGAGACATGGGTGACGCGCGCTTCCTCGGGCTTTGCGAAACTATGGCTGTCCTTCGCTTCATCGGTGGTGAGCACGGGGGCGACCTGGGGTGCGCCGGCATTCTCGCTGGCGGGTTGCGGATTGCACGCGGCGAGCGTGCAGACCAGCAAGGTGGGAAGGAGCGTGCGAAGATGCATGAAGGCGCGGCCCATATTGTGAGCGCGCAAGGCTAGAACAGGAAAGCCGGGCAGGGAAGGCCGGACGGCTGTGGTTCGCCGCAAGTGCGAATCCCCCTCTTCCCTGCCGAAGATGAGGAGGAGGGGGAGTCTGTCGCGTTTTCGATCAGCGCCGGGCGGTCTGGCCGAACAGCAGCGCGCGGGCCTTCTTTCCTTCTTCGGTGTCCGCCTCCAGCGGCTTGCGCAGCTCGGCGCCCACCGCCCGACCCTTGATGAAGGCCTCGCGCGCGCCGCAGCGTTCGATCCACGCCTTGGCATTGGGGAAATCGTTCAGGTCCTGGTCGACGCGCTCGGCGAGCACCGTCCATGGCCAGATCGCGAAATCGGCGATCGAAAGCGGCCCGGCGACGAATTCGCGATCGGCCAGCCGCGTGTCGAGCACGCCCAGCAGGCGATTCATTTCTTTGGTGTAGCGTTCCAGGCCATAGCGCAGCTTTTCGGGATCGGGCTCGATCGTGGGCGCATAATGGCGGAAATGATTGGCCTGGCCCGCCATCGGGCCGACGCCGCCCATCTGCCACATCAGCCAGCTTTCGACCTCGGCCTGCTCGCGGGCATTGGAACCGCCGAACAGGCCGGTCTTGCGCGCCAGATATTGCAGGATCGCGCCCGACTCGAAGATCGATATCGGCGCACCGTCGGGCCCGTCGGGATCGACGATCGCGGGCATGCGGTTGTTCGGGCTGATCTTCAGGAATTCGGGGGCGAACTGCTCGCCCGTGCCGATGTTCACCGGATGGACGGCATAGGGCAGGCCCATTTCCTCCAGCGCGATGGTGATCTTGTGGCCATTGGGGGTCGGCCAGTAATAAAGTTCGATCATTGGGATCTCCTTGCCCGTGCCACGCGGCGTGGAGATGGGGGCGGCCCGGCGGCGGGACAAGTCATCCGATGCGCCCGCCGCCGCCCCGCAAAACACTTGCGGACCGGCCACGCTCCATTCATGTCGTCCGGCGCAGGGATGGAACAAGATTCGATCGTGAGAGGGATGTTCATGAATAAAGCGTTTGGTTTTACCGCCGGGCTGGGTCTGCTCGTGCTCGCGTCGATCCCGGCGGCCGCCTCCGCCGCGCCGGGGCCGAAGCCGCCGGCATTCGCGATGTGCGCGGTCTGCCACAAGGTGAATGCGGGCGAGAAATCCGCAATGGGCCCCAATCTCTGGGGTGTCGGCGGCCGCAAGGCGGCGGTTTCCACCTTCGCCTATTCGCCTGCGTTGAAGCAGTCGAACATCACCTGGACGCGCGACAAGCTGATCGCCTTCGTCTCGGATCCGCGCAAGACGGTACCGGGCACCAAGATGGTCTATGCCGGGCAGAAGGATCCCAAGGTCGCGGCGCAGATCGCCGATTATCTGCTGTCGCTGAAATAGGCGGTTCCGCCCCGGATCATCGATCCGGGGTGCGACAATTTGCGACAAAATAGCGCTGGTCCGCGATACTTTCGGGACAGGTGTGCCGGATAAGCCGTCTCATCGGCGGCGATCCATGCGTGCCGAGTCTCGAAAGAAGGACCGTAGGATGAAGAAGTTGATCGCAATCTCCGGCCTGGGCGCGATAGCGCTGGCCGGCGGGATCGCCATGGCGCAGCCCGGTGACGGTCGGGCGCCCAATGCGCCGCTGACCCGCGCCGACGCCGCCGCGCGCGCCGATGCGCGTTTCGACCGGATGGACGCCGACAAGGACGGCAAGCTGACCGAGCAGGATCGTGCTGTCCGTGCCAAGGCGCGTTCGGACCGCATGTTCGCGGCACTCGATGCCGATGGCAACGGCCAGGTCAGCCGCGCCGAGTTCGACGGCGCGCGCGAGAAGCGGATGGAGCGCCGCGAGGCGCGCAGCGAGCGCGGTCCGCGTGGCAAGGGCCGGATGGGACATCGCGGCTTTGGTCGCGACCGGATGGGCGGCATGGGCGGCAAGATCGACGCCGACGGCGATGGCGTCGTCACCCGCGCCGAATTCCAGGCGCCCGCACTCGCCATGTTCGACCGCACCGATGCCAATAAGGATGGCACGGTGACGCTCGAGGAACGTCAGGCGGCGCGCGCCGCGTGGCGGGCAAAGCGCGCGGGAAGCTGATTTCGACGACCCGATCCCGGGCGGACGAGCGCCGTTGCGCATCGTCCGCCCCTCCGGCATGAACGAAGGCAGGCCATGAGCGACCGTCCCCACCTCCTCCTTGTCGACGACGAGCGCTCGATCCGCGAGCCGCTTGCCGCCTATCTCCAGAAGAACGGTTTCCGCGTGACTGCGGTCGGCGATGCCGCCGCGGCGCGCCAAAGGTTGGCGGGCTATGCGATCGATCTGGTCGTGCTCGACATCATGATGCCAGGTGAGGACGGGCTCAGCCTGTGCCGTCATATCCGCGAGACCGGTGAGATTCCGGTGATCCTGCTGACCGCGCGCAGCGAGGAGACCGACCGTATCGTCGGCCTGGAAATGGGCGCCGACGATTATGTGCTCAAGCCATTTTCGCCGCGCGAACTGATCGCGCGGATCAAGGTGATCCTGCGCCGCGCGGGCAATGGCGGCGCGCGCCACCGCGCGCCCGAAAGCGAAAGCTATGCCTTTGCGGGCTGGGTGCTGAAGGCGGGCGAGCGGACATTGGTCGACAGCGACGGCGTCTCGGTGCCGCTTTCCACGGGCGAATATAATCTGCTGCTCGCGCTGGTCAGCCGGCCCAACCAGGTGCTGAGCCGCGACCAGCTGCTCGACATCACCCAGGGGCGCGAGGCCAATCCCTTCGATCGCGCGATCGACAACCAGATCAGCCGCCTGCGCCGCAAGGTCGAGCCCGATCACCGCAACCCGGCATTGATCAAGACCGTCTGGGGCGGCGGATATACGCTGGCCGCCGACGTGACCCGGCTGGGATGATGGCGGTGCTGAACAGGCTCTGGCCCCGCAACATGTCGGGCCAGATCGCGCTAGTGGTGGGCATCGCCCTGCTCGTCGCGCAGGCGATCAATTTCGGGCTGCTGGTGCGCGCGCGCGATCGCCAGGAATTGATCCAGGTCGCGGCGCCCGCGATCGCGCGCCTTGCCGATGCGATCGAACGCAATGCCGCCGGCACCCCGATGGTGCGCGAACGCGGACCCTGGATGTCGCGCCGCGGCGTCTTCGTCGAACAGAAGAGCCGGGTGACGCCCGGCATGCCGGTTCGCGAGGATATCGCCGAGCGCGCGCGCGTCGCATTGCACGATCTGCGTGTTCCTGTGCTCCGGATCGAGGCGGCGCAGGCCGATGGTTCCACCGTGCAGCTTCCCGGTCATGACCGCATCGCCCAGCTGCGCGACACGATCGATCCCGAACGGCGCAACAAGCGCCCCTATCTGATCGTCGCGGCGGAAGTGGAGCCGGGCCGGTGGATCAATCTGGTCACCCGCCTGCCGTCCCGCGACCCCCGGTTCCTCGGCTGGCTCTTCCTCCAGACCATGATCCTCTATGGGGTGGTGCTGGCGGCGGTGCTCTGGAGCGTGCGCCGCGTGGCGCGCCCTTTGCGCGAGCTGACGGGCGCGGTCGAGGGCTTCCGCAGCGCGGAGAACAGCATCGCGGTGCCCGAAAGCGGCCCGTCCGACGTTCGCCGGCTGGTGGCGGCCTATAATGGCATGCGCACGCGCATTGCCGGGCTGCTCGACGAGAAGGACAGGATGCTGGGCGCGATCGGCCATGATCTGCGTACGCCGCTGGCCTCGTTGCGCGTGCGGGCCGAGGGCATGGAGGACGAGGCCGAACGCGACCGCATGGCCGCGACCATCGAGGAAATGAACCGGACGCTCGACGATATCCTGTCGCTGGCGCGGCTCGGCCGGCCGAGCGAGGCGGAGACGCGTGTCGATCTGTCCGCCTTGCTCGATCAGGTGGTCGACGATTTCCAGGCGCTGGGTGCGGAGGTTTCGCTTGCCGACACGCCGCGCACCACCGTGACGATCCGACCGACGCTCATCACCCGGGCATTGCGCAACCTGATCGACAATGCCGTCAAATATGGCGGCGTCGCCAAGGTCGATATCGTGTCCGAGGCAAAGGGCGTGGCGGTCACCATCGACGATGAAGGGCCGGGTATTCCTGAAGACAAGATCGAGGCGATGTTCGAGCCTTTCACCCGGCTCGAGCAGTCGCGCAGCCGCGAGACCGGGGGGACTGGCCTGGGGCTCGCGCTCGCCAAGGCGATCGCGCTCCAGCATGGCGGGCGGCTGACGCTCGAGAATCGTGCGGCGGGCGGCCTGCGCGCGACGCTCTGGCTGCCGAACTGAGCGCATATTTCATCGGCTGGGACGCACCGGCTTTATGAAAGATTTTACCACTTTTCCCTAGAGACCGAGGCATGAACGCTCATGCCATGATCGTCGCCGAAGCCGCGCCGGATGTCCGTCCGCGTTCCGCGGTCAGCACGGGCGTCGGGCTTGTCGGTCTTGCCGGTCTCTTCGGCTGGATCTTCGTTGCCCGCCATTTCGGCATGGACGGACCATTGTCCGCCCTGACCGGTGTCGTCTGTTGCGGCCTGCCGATGGTCCTGTGGTCGCTGCTCGTCGACAAGGTCCATCGCAACCCGTCGACCGGCATCGACTGGTCGATGGCCCCGCGTCCGATCAAGGACAGCATCGACATCAGCCTGGTCAAGATCGCCGGCCTCTGGGCGACATGGGGCGCGATCGCCGTCGTCTATTGCGTCGGCCGCTGGTATTGGAGCGGCAGCTATCTCTTCGCGATGGAAGTGCTCATCACCCTCGCGCCGACCCTCGCCATCGTATCGATTCCCTATGTGATCTGGATCGACCGGCGCCTGATCGAGCCGCGCGATGGCGCATATGCCTTCGGCCAGTTCCTGATCGGCCAGGGCGTAGCCGATCGCACCATTCTCCACGATCATTTCCGGGCCTGGGCGGTCAAGGGCTTCTTCTCCGCCTTCATGATCTCGATCGTTCCCGGCGGGTTCGGCGACCTCGTCCGCGAGCCGCTGGCCGCGATGATCGCAAGCCCGGTCATGCTGGTCGGCTGGCTGATCACCGCCATGTTCGTCGTCGACATCGCCTTTGCCACCGTCGGTTACGTGCTGACGATGAAGCCGCTCGATTCG
The DNA here is from genome assembly GCF_058787155.1 of Sphingobium sp. FW305-3-2-15-F-TSA7. NCBI lineage: Bacteria > Pseudomonadati > Pseudomonadota > Alphaproteobacteria > Sphingomonadales > Sphingobiaceae > Sphingobium > Sphingobium sp. FW305-3-2-15-F-TSA7. The sequence goes on from NZ_JBYSZM010000006.1 coordinate 59,217, forward strand.
CATATCCGATCGGCCAATCCCTACGCCGCGGGCTGGATGGCGGCGCTGATCTGCTATCCGCCCTTCATCATGATGGGTGACGGCGGCCCGCTCGACTATCATCCGGGCACCGGCGAATGGTCGGACTGGCTGGCCAGCTATCCCGCGGTCGTCATCGTGTTCGGCGCCGTGCTCGTCCTGCTCACCGCCATCTATGCCTGGGCGACGGTGGCGTTTGGCCTCCGTTTCTCCAACCTCACGCATCGCGGCATCCTGACCCATGGCCCCTATGCCTGGACCAAGCATCCCGCCTATCTGGCGAAGAACGCATTCTGGTGGCTGTCGACGCTGCCTTTTCTCGCCACCACCGGCAATCCGATCGACGCGGTCCGCAACACCCTGCTGATGGCGGCGGTCAGCGGCGTCTATTACTGGCGCGCGCGCACCGAAGAGAAGCATCTCGGCGCCGATCCCGCCTATCGCGCCTATGTCGAATGGATGGATCGCAATGCGCCGATCCCGCGCCTGATCCGCCGCATCACCGGAGCCTCGACTTGAACCGGATTGGGCGCCGCTATGTCGTGCCCTTGATGATCTCGCTCGGCATCACCGCACTCACCATCGCGGGCACGGCGGCGGGATTGTCCTGGCTTGCCCAAAAACCCACCGGGAACCAGGAAGCGGCCGAACGGCGTGCCGAGGCGGAGGCCGCCAGCAAGCGGGCCGCTATCATCGATGCGCCCCGCGCCGCGGTGGCGGCGCAGCCGGCGCCGGACGGTGGAACCGGTATTGCGGCGCCCAGGGTCGAAGCCGCGCCGCGAATGCCGCGGGTCGTGGCGGGGCCGGTGCCGCCGATCGATCCGGCCGCCGCGGCGCGGGTCGCCAGCTTTTCGTGCAGCGGCAGATTGAGCGCCGGTCGCGCGCTGGTCTGCTCCGACCTGGGCCTGGCGATCTCCGACTATAATCTCGCACTGCTCTACGATTCGGTGCTGGCGACGCATGCCGGCCGGGCCGGGCTGCGGCGTTCGCAGGATCAGTGGAAGGTCGGGCTCGATCGCATCGGCAACGACAGGCAACGGGTCGCCGACCATTACCGACGCCGTTTCGATGAACTTTCGAGGCTCCAGGCCGGCCTGCGCTGATCGGCGAACCCGATCGACTCCGCATTCCCTGGTTTACCGCGGTTCCCGAGCCGGCGGGCTATCCCGCGGCCAATCGCTTCACGACAAGTTTCTGAGAGGTGAGCGCATCGACATCGATGTGACGGTCGAACGCCACGCCCATCCTTTGGCCTTGCGACCAGCGCACCGTTGCCGCCATCTTGCCGCCATCGCCGAAATCGATCGCGACCACGCTGTCGACCGGCATCGGGCGATCGATGTCGATCTGTGCGCCCGATGACGAGATGTTGCGGATGCGCGCCGGGATCGAGCGCGATTCGTAGTGGAGCAGCGCCGTACGCAGCATGAGGATGCGCGGCGCGCGGCTGTGATCATAGCCGTCCGTGGTCAGGATGCGGGACGGGCTGGCAATCGTCTCGGCCGCCTCCCGCGCGGACATGGGCTTGCCGAAGATATAGCCCTGGATATGCGAGCAGCCGAGCGAGCGGATCAGTTCGAGTTCGTCCCTGGTCTCCGCACCTTCGGCGGTGGTGTCCATGCCGAGCCCTTCGGCGAGCGAGACGATCGCGCCGATGATCGCCGCATTGCGATTGCCGGGCACCGCCGCGCCCTCGACGAACGAGCGGTCGATCTTGATCTTGTCGAAGGGCGCCTTGCGCAGATAGCTGAGCGAGGAATAGCCGGTGCCGAAATCGTCGAGCGCCAGTCGTACGCCGAGCGCCTTGAGGCTGGCGAACATCGCGTCGGTATCGAGTCCCTCGTTCAGGAAGACGCTTTCGGTGATCTCGAGTTCGAGCTGGGCGGGGTCGAGCTGCGATGCGGCAAGCGCGCTCAGCACCACGCCGGGAAAGGCGGGGTTCGCGAATTGCACCGACGACACGTTCACCGCGACGCGGACATGCGACGGCCATTGCGCGGCCTCCATGCAGGCGGTGCGCAGCACCCATTCGCCGATCGCCTGGATCAGGCCGATCTCTTCGGCGATGGGCACGAACAGCTCGGGCGAGATCGGCCCGCGCGTCGGATGATGCCAGCGCAGCAGCGCCTCGAAACCGACGATCGATTCGGCGGCGGCGCAGACCACGGGCTGATAGGCCAGGTGCAGCGCATCGGTCGCGAGCGCATGGCGCAGATCGGTCTCGATCATGCGGCGCTCCTGGGCATTGGCATGCATCGACTGTTCGTAGAAGCGCAGCGCGCCGCGCCCGGCCGCCTTGGCGGCGTAGAGCGCGAGATCGGCGTTGCGCATCAGCGCGTCGGCGGTCGCGCCGTCCTGCGGCCCGATCGCGATGCCGATCGAGGCGCCGATCGAGATATGCGATCCTTCGACCATATAGGGTTCGGAGAGGTGGCGGATAACCTCGGCGGCCAGCGCCTCGATTCTGGACATCGCCGGCGCGACGGGAAGCACCACGGTGAATTCGTCGCCGCCCAGCCGGCCGACGCGGCCGACATCGCCGATCACCGCCTCGAGCCGCTTGGACACCAGTTTGAGCAACGCATCGCCCACGGGATGGCCGAGCGTGTCGTTGACGCTCTTGAACCGGTCCAGGTCGAGCATCATCAGCGCACATGGCGCCGGATTGACGCGCGCATTGCCCAGCGACTGTTCCAGCGTCTGGAACATCAGCGCGCGGTTGGGCAGGCCGGTCAGCGAATCGAAGCGGGCGAGCCGGCTGATCTCAGCTTCGGATTTGCGTTTTTCGGTATAGTCATTGCCGCTGCCGCGAAAGCCGCGAAACTGCCCGAGCGCATCGATGACGGGGCGTCCGGTCACCGACAGCCAGCGCCCTTCGCCGGGCGCCGCCGCGCGTACGGGAAGCTCGGAAAAGCCGAGCCGGCTGGTGAGATAGAATCCGATCGTCCGCTCGACATGCGGGGATGCGAGATCGTCGTCGCCGCCATTGACGATCAGGCTGGCCATTGGCTGGCCGATCAGGTCCGCCGGCTGCTTGCCGAAATATTCGGCGAGCTTGGGCGACGCATAGGTCAACTGGCCGTGACGGTCGGTCTCCCAGAACCAGACGCGCCCATTCTCCTCGAACATCGCGATCAGCGCGCTGGCCTTTGATGCGTCGTTGCGCGCGCGGGCACGCTTGCCGATCTCCGCCTGATCCGCGCGCACGAACGCGATCAGGACCGGCACGAAGATGCTGGCGAACAATGCGCTGACCGACAGATAGGCGGTGTCGCCGCTCGTCATGAGCATCGCGCCGATAAAGCCCGCCACAAAGGCGATGACGAGAACGGGCAGCGAAGAGAAGGCGACGATCGTCGCCAGCGCCGCGACTGCGGTCACGCCGCACAGCGTCTCGCCGAGGCGGGATCCGTCGCTCAGGTCGAGCGTGAATACCGCGCCGAGCGCGATGCCGATCAATGCGGCGAAGACGGTGAGAATCCGGACGCGGCGCGAGGGGGCGAGGCGCTTGCCCCGTGCCGAGCCGACGACACCGAATGCGGCGGGGGCGAGCAGGACCGGCAGCACCGCGAACAGCGCGTGACTGGCCGTATCGGCGTTCCCGAAGCCAAGGCGGAGCGCGGCCTGAAGCGCGCCCGTTGCCAGATAGATCGTTGCCAGCGCCGGGAACAGGCGGAGCGTCCGGCGGACGGCCGCCTGAATCTGCGCGGCTGCGCCCTCGTCACCCTCGACCAGACCCATCACCACGAGCGTCGCGGCGGGAAGGTCAGCCTCGCTGCCTCCAAACGCCCGCCTTGCTCGATTTGTGATTGTCATCGGTGCCCCACGTGATCGGGGCAGCTAGGCAGCAAGCCGTTTAACCTTTGTTAAGGCGACGGCCTAGAAACTCATTTCTTCATAGATTTTCGTGATATCGCCGCCCCAGACACCGTGGAACCGGTCGAGAAGCGCCTGGGCGGGCACGATGCGCGAGGCGGCGATTTCGCGCAGCGGATCGATGAAGCCGCTTTCATTGTCGCCCGAGCTGTTGAGCCGTGCCCGTGCGGTCAGGCCGGCGCTGGCGATCTCGACGATCTCCGGTGCGATGTCGCCGAGCGTGCGCCCGCCGGGGATCGGGGCGTCGAGGCCGAGCCTGGGCACCGCGTTGCGCAGATCCTCGCGCTCCTCCATCGTCCAATGCTTGACCACGTCCCATGCCGCGTCAAGCGCGGTGCCGTCATAGAGCAGGCCGACCCACAAGGCTGGCAATGCGCAGATCCGGTTCCACGGTCCGCCATCGGCGCCGCGCATCTCGAGAAAACTCTTCATCCGCACTTCGGGGAAAGCGGTGGAGAGATGGTCGGCCCAGTCGGATTCGGTCGGCTTCTCGCCCGGCAGCGCCGGCAGGCGGCCATCGAGGAAATCGCGGAAGCTCTGGCCCGCGGCATCGATATATTTGCCGTCGCGATAGACGAAGTACATCGGCACATCGAGCGCATAGTCGGCATAGCGTTCATAGCCGAAACCGTCCTCGAACACGAAGGGCAGCATGCCGGTGCGGTGCGGATCGGTGTCGGACCAGATATGGCTGCGATAGGAGAGGAAGCCGTTGGGCTTGCCCTCGGTGAAGGGCGAATTGGCGAAGAGCGCGGTGGCGAGCGGCTGGAGCGCCAGGCCTACGCGGAACTTCTTCGCCATGTCTGCCTCGGACGCATAGTCCAGATTGACCTGGATGGTGCAGGTGCGCAGCATCATGTCGAGCCCGAGCGAGCCGACGCGCGGCATGTGGCGCAGCATGATCTCGTACCGGCCCTTGGGCATGACCGGCAGTTCGTCGCGCCTTTTGTCGGGCCAGAAGCCCATGCCGAGAATGCCGAAGCCCAGTCGGTCGCCGACTTCCTTCACCTGCGCCAGATGGCGGCCGGTCTCGGCACAGGTCTGGTGGAGATTTTCGAGCGGCGCGCCCGATAGTTCGAGCTGCCCGGCAGGTTCGAGGCTGACATTGCCGTCCGGGCCGGCGAGCGCGATGACGTGCCCGCCTTCGTAGATCGGTTCCCAGCCGAATTTGGTGAGCGCGAGCAGCAGCGCGTGGATGCCGCCGGGTTCGGCATAGCTCGGCGCGCGATGATCGGCGTTCCAATAGACGAATTTCTCGTGCTCGGTGCCGATGCGCCAGCGCTCCGCCGGCTTCTCGCCCTTGGCGAATGCGGAAATGAGCTGCGACCGGTTTTCGATGACCGGATCGTTGCCATTTGAAACCGTCTTTGTGCTCATTGCGCGGCTCTAGCGGGCCAATGTCGCTTTTGAAAGCGGGTGCATAAAATTCCTCTCCACCGCCCGCAGGCGGCTATGCGGTCCAATCCCCCATTGTCGCCATCCAGACGCTGACGGCCGCGGCGGCCGCGGTTTCGGCCCGCAGGATACGCGGTCCCAGCGAGATGCCGACCGCTTGTGGCAATGCGCGGATCGCTTCGCGCTCCTGCGGGTCGAAGCCGCCTTCCGGACCGATCAGAATCGCCGCCGGGCCCGGATGTGTGCGCATCGCTTCGGATGCCGGCGCGCCACCGGTCTCATCGGCGAAGAACAGCGCGCGATTCTCCGGCCAGTCCCGCAGCAGCGCGCTCAGTTTCACCGGCTCCGCCAGCACGGGCAGCGCGGTGCGTCCGCATTGCTCGGCGGCCTCGATCATGTGCGCGCGCAGTCGATCGCCGTTAAGCCGGTCGACGACGGTGCGGCGGGTCAGCACCGGCACCAGCCGGTCGACACCCAGTTCGCACGCTTTCTCCGCCACCCAGTCGACGCGGCCTTTCTTGATCGGCGCGGCGCACAGCCACAGGTCGGGAACCGCCTCGCGCTCGCGCAGCCTGGCGGTCGCCTGCAGGATCAGGTCGCGCTTGCCGACCAGCGTCGCCTCGGCAAGCCATTCGCCGCTCCGGTCGTCGAACAGCTTGACCACGCCGCCGGGCTTCAGCCGCATGACCGAGAGCAGATAATGCGCCTGGCCCCCGTCGATTCGGATGTCGCGTCCGTCGACGATCTCCTCATCGACGAACAGGCGCGGTGTGCTGTCGGACGGCCAGGCGGGTGTCGCGGTCATGGCGCTATGTACCGCGGCTTGTCGCCGGGTACATAGGGGTGATGAGCAGCGATTCAGAGATTGTCCCCGATACCCAATATGGCGCGCTGATGCGTGCGTTGCCGGCGAAACTGCGCGGCTTCGCCCTGCTCGCGCGGTTCGATCGGCCGATCGGTTGGTGGCTGCTGTTCTGGCCGTGCGCATGGGGCGTGGCGCTTGCCGGCGGATTGCGGACGCAGTGGAGCCTGGTGTTCTGGCTGCTGCTCGGCGCCGTTGCGATGCGCGGGGCCGGATGCGTCTATAACGACATCGTCGACCGCGATCTCGACCGAAGCGTCGCGCGGACGCGCAGCCGGCCGCTTGCGAGCGGCGCGGTGTCGGTCAAGGCAGCCTGGATCTGGTTGCTGCTGCTATGCCTGATCGGGCTGATCGTGCTGCTGCGGCTCGATCGCGTCGCACAGGTCATCGCGCTGGGCAGCTTGGCGCCGGTCGCCGCCTATCCCTTCATGAAACGGATCACCTGGTGGCCCCAGGCCTGGCTCGGCCTTGTCTTTTCCTGGGGCGCGCTGGTCGGCTGGGCGGCGGTGCGTGGTGCGGTCGAACTGCCGATGTTGCTGCTCTATGCGGGCTCGATCTGCTGGGTGGTCGGTTATGATACGCTCTATGCGCTGCAGGATCGGGAGGATGACGCGCTGATCGGCATCCGGTCTTCGGCGCGGCGCATGGGCAATCATGTGCGCGCCGGTGTGCTCGGTTTCTACGTGGCCGCGCTGGCCTTCTGGGCAGTCGCGATCTGGCTGGTCAGGCCGGACTGGATCGCGCTGATCGCCCTGCTGCCGATGGCGGGGCATCTCATCTGGCAGGTCGCCGCACTCGATCCCGATGATGGCATAGACGGCCTCGTCAAGTTCCGTGCGAACCGCTTTGCCGGTTTTCTGATGTTCCTTGCCTGCGCGGCGGTGGGCACGGCCGGTTGATTGAGGGGTGGAAGCGGCGCCTCCTAACGCTTCGACCTTCATCACTTCAGGCTGATCCAGCCTGAAGTGATGAAGGTCTCAACCATGTGCGGGAGCCCGATTCACGTTCTCGGTGGAAGCATGAAGTGCTTCCACCTCAAACGATCAGGCTCTAGGTGCGAACCATGCTGAGCGTATCCCAAGCCGAATCCCGCACTGCCGATCTCGTGGCGCTTGCCCGCAAGGCCGGCGCCGATGCCGCCGACGCCCTGTATGTCGGGGGCGCGTCCACCCAGGTCCAGGTGCGGCTGGGCGCGCTCGAGGATGTCGAGCGTTCGGAAGGGGAAGAGATCGGGCTTCGCGCCTTTGTCGGTAGCCGGTCGGCCAGCGCTTCAACGTCGGATTTGTCGGCCGAGGCATTCGCTGCATTGGTCGAGCGCGTCGTCGCGATGGCGCGCGAGGCGCCGGAAGATCCCTGGGCCGGCCTTGCGCCGGAGGATCGGGTGATGCGCGGCGATCCGCCGACGCTCGATATCGACGATGGCGGCGCGGCCGAGCCCGCCGCGCTCAAGGCGCGCGCGCTGGAAGCGGAAGAGGCGGCGCGCGCGGTGGCGGGCGTCACCAACAGCGAAGGCGCCGGCGCGGGCGCCAGCCGTTCGATCGTCGCACTTGCCACCTCGGCGGGATTCGCGCGGGGCTATATCGGCAGTAGCCACGGGGTTTCCGCGAGCGTGCTTGCGGGCACGGGGGCTGGCATGCAGCGCGATTATGCGCATCATTCGGCACGTTATATCGGCGATCTCGACGATCCCGTCGCGGTCGGCCGCCGCGCGGGCGAACGCGCCGTGGCCCGGCTCGATCCGGCGCGTCCGCGCAGCGGCGCGATGCCGGTGGTCTACGATCCGCGCGTCTCGCCGGGGCTGATCGGCCATCTGATGGGCGCGATCAACGGTGCCGCGATCGCGCGCAAGACCAGCTTCCTGCTCGATTCGCTCGGCCAGGCCGTCTTTGGACCGGATGTCACCATCATCGACGATCCGTTGCGCCCGCGTGGCCTGCGCTCGCGGCCTTTCGACGGAGAGGGGCTGGCGACGGGGCCGACGACGATCATCGATAATGGCGTGCTGACCGGCTGGCTGCTGACCGCCGCGGCCGCACGGCAGCTCGGCATGGCGCCCACCGGCCATGCCGTGCGCGGCATTGGCGGCCCGCCGGGTGCGGGCAGCACCAATCTCCATATGGCAGCGGGCAAGGTCAGCCCGGCCGAGCTGATCGCCGATATCGTCGAAGGCGTCTATGTCACCGAATTGATCGGCATGGGCGTGAATGGCGTGACCGGCGACTATAGCCGCGGCGCATCGGGCTATCTGATCGAAAATGGGCAGATCACGGGCCCGATCGCCGAGATGACGGTGGCGGGCAACCTCAAGGACATGTTCCGCATGCTCGTCCCTGCCGACGATCTCGAATTCCGCCATGCGGTCAACGCCCCGACGCTGCGCATCGAGGGCATGACGGTGGCCGGTGCCTGAGGCGCTGATCGACCGGGTCGCCGCCATTGCGGCAGAGGCGGGGGCGATGGCGCTCTCGCGCTGCGAGAGCGACTATAAGAGATGGGAAAAGGCGCCGGGCAATCCGGTGTGCGAGATCGACCATGCCGTCAACGACATGCTGCGCGAACGGCTTTACGCGCTCGACCCCGAGGCGGGTTGGCTGTCGGAGGAAACGGTGGACAGCGCCGAACGGCTGCTGGTCCCGCGTGTCTGGGTGGTCGATCCCATCGACGGTACGCGCGATTATATGCGCGGCCGGCCAGGCTGGGCGGTGAGCGTCGCCCTGGTTGAAGGCGGAACGGTGATGCTTGGCGTGCTCGATGCGCCGGCGCGCGGCGAACAATGGCGTGCCGTGGCGGGACAGGGGTCATGGCGCAACGGCGTCGCGCTTTCCGCCAGCCGCCGCGAAATATTTGCCGGCGCGCGCGTGCCGACCGATGCGCTGCCCCGGGTCGACAGCGACCTGACCGCGGTGTTCAAACCCAATTCGATCGCGTTGCGCATCGCCATGGTCGCCGCCGACGAAGCCGATCTGGTCGCGACGTTGCGCTGGGGCAATGAATGGGACATCGCCGCCGCGGTCCTGATCGCCAAGGAGGCCGGCGCCTGCGTCACCGATGCGTTCGGCGGCGCGCTGCGTTTCAACAGCACAAAGGGCGAAGCGTTCGGCGTGATCGCCTGCGCGCCAGGCATCCATGCCGATGCGGTCGAGCGGCTGCACGAACGGGCGGAAAAGGGCATCATCCGCTAGCGGATATCGACCTCATAGGTCATGCCAGCGGGACGTTTGCATAAGTCACGCTCTACCTGTCATCCTCGCGAAAGCGGGGATCCCGCTATTCCGTGAAGTCTCAGAAAAAGAAGAAGAAGTTGGATCCCCGCTTTCGCGGGGATGACATTGTGGGGGCACCGTTGAGGCTGCGATCTCTCGATGAACGAAGCGCGATCCGGTTGGAAGATCCGATCGCTTCCATTTCGGATCGATCTCCTGAGCGGTCTTAACGATGCCTCAACCCGGCGCCGTCGAAGCATTGCATCGAAACCAGGGGGGGCTGCCATGCTGACACTGCGCAGATTGTTGACCGAAACGCGCGGCGCGACTGCGATCGAATATGCGCTGATCGCCTCGCTGATCTCGCTGGCCTGCATCATCGCGTTCGTGAATCTCGGCCTGTCATTGACCGGCACGCTGAACTTTTTGACCAACGCCATGCGCGGCGCCGGATAGGGTCAGCCGATCTTCGGCAATCCCAATCTCGGGATGTCGATCGCCGGGCAACGGTCCATCACCACCTTGAGCCCCGCCGCTTCGGCGCGCGCGGCGGCGTCTTCGTTGATCACGCCCAATTGCATCCAGACCGCTTTGACGCCGGCGGCGATCGCCCGATCGACCGCATCGCCGGCGGCCTCGGGGCGGCGGAAGATGTCGACCATGTCGATCGGCTCGCCGATCTGGGCGAGTTCGCGCCAGACATATTCGCCATGGACATGCTCGCCGGTGATCTGCGGATTGACCGGGATCACGCGATAGCCGTGATTCTGCAGGAAGTGCATGACCCGGTAGCTCGGCCGGTCGGGACGGTCCGATGCGCCGACCAGAGCGATGGTGCGCGTTTCCGCAAGCAGTGCGGCGATATCTTCGTCTCGGGTCAGGGGCATCGGGTCATCCTTAAACAAGACCAACGAATCATCCCGCCGGCTGGTTCAACCATTCGGCGATCCGCGCGGCAATCGCATGGAAGGCGGTTGCGTCGGGCCCATTGCCCGCGGCCGGCGGTTCGCCCGCGTCGGATGCGGTCCGGATGCCCAGCGTCAGCGGGATACGGCCGAGGAAATCATGGCCCATCACATTTGCCGCGGCCTGAACCCCGCCGGTGCCGAACGGATCGGAGACTTCGCCGCAATGCGGGCATTCATAACCCGCCATATTCTCGATCAGGCCGATGATCGGCACACCGGACTGGGCGAACAGGTCGATCGCGCGGGTCGCGTCCATCAACGCCAGGTCCTGCGGCGTCGAGACGATCACCGCGCCCGCCGGCTTCTGCTTCTGGATCATCGAAAGCTGGATATCGCCGGTCCCGGGCGGCAGGTCGGCGATCAGCAGCTCGACATCGCCCCAGTCGGCATCGATGATCTGGCCCAGCGCATTGCCCGCCATCGGTCCGCGCCATGCGATCGCCTGGCCCGGCTTGGCGAGATGGCCCATCGACAGCATCGGAATGCCATAGGGGCTGTCGATGGGAATCAGTTTCTTGTCCTCGGCCTGCGGGCGGCGGCCCTCGGTGCCGAGCAGCCGGGGCTGCGACGGACCGTAGATATCGGCGTCGACCAGGCCGACCCTGAAGCCGAGCGCCTTGAGCGCCAGCGCCAGATTCGCGGCGACGGTCGATTTGCCGACGCCGCCCTTGCCGCTGCCCACCGCGATCAGGCGGCGTCCCTTTTTCTCGCTGGTCATGGCGACGCGGACTTCGGAAACGCCATCTTCCGCCAGCAGCGCGGCCTTGATCGCACCTTCCATCTTCAGCCGTTGGTCGCCCGAAAGCCCCGTCACGTCGAGGATCAGGCTGGCGCGTCCGTCGGCCAGGCGAATCCCGGCGGCACGGCCTTCGGCGATGGGAGCAATAGCGGCGAGCAGGCGATCTTGATCGGTCATGCGCGCCAGATAGGCAGAGTTTCGGCCAATGCCACTGTTTTTCCCGAAAGCGCTTCCTATAATGGCGGTCATGAACAAGAGATCGGGGTGGTTGGCGTCCATTGGCGCCGTGCTGAGCGAAAATGGCGGCCCATGGGGCGGCCGAGGCGGTGGCGATGGCGAAGGTTCGGGCGGCGGCGGCCGACCGAGCCCGTGGAGCCGTCCACCGGGCGATGGCTCTCGCGGACGCGGCGGCCGGCCTGGCCCCTCGGCGGTCGATCAGATCCTCGCCAAGCTCCGCGAGCTGTTTGGCGGCCCGGGCGGCGGCTTTCCGCGCCCTGGCGGGGTCGTCATCTGGCCCTATGTCGGGCTGGCCTTTCTGTGCCTGTGGCTTGCCATGACCTCGATCCATCGGATCGGCCCCGAACAGGCGGGCGTCATCACCACGCTCGGCAAATATTCGCGCACGCTGGGGCCGGGCGTCAGCTTTTCGCTGCCCGCGCCGATCGAGCGCGTGCAGAAGATCGATATCCAGGCGATCCGCACCATTCCGATCGGCCAGCCCGGCGGTGACGACAATCTGGTGCTGACCGGCGATCAGAATCTCGTCGACCTCGCCTATACCGTGCGCTGGAGCGTCAAGCCGGGCGCGGCGGAACAATATCTGTTCCAGCTCGCCGATCCCGAGCAGACCATCGGCGAGGTCGCCGAAAGCGCGATGCGCGCGGTGCTCGCCAATTTTACGCTGATCCAGGCGATCGGCCCCGGCCGCAACGAGGTGGAACAGCGCGTCAGCGAGACGATGCAGTCGATCCTCGACGATTATAAGGCGGGCGTGCAGATCCAGGGCGTCTCGATCAATCAGGCCGATCCGCCGAGTCTGGTCAACGACGCGTTCAAGGAAGTGACCGCCGCGCAGCAGCGCGTCCAGTCCAACCTGAACGAGGCGCGCACCTATGCGCAGCAGGTGGTCGCACGCGCGCAGGGTGAGGCCGAGTCGTTCAACAAGGTCTATGAACAGTATCGGCTCGCGCCCGAAGTGACGCGGCGACGCATGTATTACGAAACGATGGAACGGGTGCTTTCGAAAGTGGACAAGACGATCGTCGAGGCGCCGGGCGTGACACCCTATCTGCCGCTGCCCCAGCTTCAGCGCCGTCCGGCGGAAGGAGCGGCACAATGATCGATCGTATCGGCCGTCATCCCATCGCCGCGGCGCTGATCGCGATCGCGCTGCTGCTCGTCCTTGCGTCCACTCTGGTGGTGGTGCCGGAAACCAAGCAGGGCGTGGTGCTCCGCTTCGGTCAGCCTGTCGCGATCATCAACCAATATAATCCGAAGCAGAGCTTCGGCGGCGATGGCGCCGGCCTGATCGCCAAACTGCCGTTCGTCGACGACATCACCTGGATCGACAAGCGTATCCTGTCGATCACCATGGATCAGCAACAGGTGCTCTCGACCGACCAGCTCCGGCTTCAGGTGGACGCCTTTGCGCGTTTCCGCGTCGTCGATCCGCTGCGCATGGTGATCACCGCGAAGAATACCGAGAATGTCGCGGCGGCGCTGCGGCCGATCCTCGGTTCGGCGCTTCGCAACGAGCTCGGCAAGCGGCCGTTCGCGGCGCTGCTCAGCGCCGAGCGGGGCCAGGTGATGGACAATATCCAGGCGGGGCTCAACCGCACCGCCCGCCAATATGGCGCCGAGATCGTCGATGTCCGCATCAAGCGCGCCGACCTGCCCGAAGGCGCGCCGCTCGACAGCGCGCTGGAGCGGATGCGCACCGCGCGTGTTCAGGAAGCGCGCACGATCGAGGCTCAGGGGCTGAAACAGGCGCAGTTCGTTCGCGCCCAGGCCGATGCCGATGCGGCCAAGGCTTATGCGGAGGCGTTCAACAAGGATGCGGGCTTCTACGATTTCTATCGCGCGATGCAGTCCTATGAGCAGACCTTCATCCCCGGAGAGGGCAAAGGCGGTTCGTCGATCATCCTCTCGCCGGACAACAGCTATCTGCGCGAGTTTCGTGGCACTCGCTGAGCCGGGATTTGGACCCGGGACCATTCAAACTGCGTTAAGCCGTCGTGGAGCAGCCTGACGGCAAACCGCAGGCCCGCATGACGGGCAAGTGAAGGAAGTTGGAAGGAATATGACCGTGCGCTACGCTTACGCCATCACCACCGCTCTGCTCCTGGGTGGAGCCGCCATCACCATCGGCACCAATGTCGGCGCGCAGACCGCGCAGAATGACGATCGGTCGATGGCCGCCGCTGCGCCGCGCGGCGCGCCGATGAGCTTCGCCGCGCTCACCGAACGGCTGGCGCCCGCCGTGGTCAACATCTCGACCAAGCAGACCGTCCAGGTCCAGCAGCAGCAGAATCCGTTCGCCGGCACGCCCTTCGGCGATCTGTTCGGCCAGTTCGGCGGCCAGCAGGGCGGCCGCCCGATCACGCGTGAGGCGCAGTCGCTCGGCTCGGGCTTCATCATCTCGGCGGACGGCTATATCGTCACCAACAACCATGTCGTGGCGCCGGGCAACCGCAGCGCGGTGGTCGATTCGATCACCGTCACCTTGCCCGACCGCAAGGAATATTCGGCCAAGCTGATCGGCCGCGATGCAGCGTCGGATCTGGCGCTGCTCAAGATCGAGGCGAGCAACCTGCCCTTCGTGAAGTTCGGCGATTCGACCACCGCGCGCGTCGGCGACTGGGTGGTCGCGATCGGCAATCCCTTCGGCCTGGGCGGGACCGTGACCGCGGGCATCGTTTCCGCGCTCCACCGCAACACCGGCCAGGGCGGCGCGTTCGATCGCTACATCCAGACCGACGCATCGATCAACATGGGCAATTCGGGCGGCCCGATGTTCGACCTCAACGGCAATGTCATCGGCATCAATTCGGCGATCTTCTCGCCGACCGGCGGCAATGTCGGCATCGGTTTCGCCATTCCGGCGGAACAGGCCAAGCCGATCATCGACACGCTGCGTTCGGGCGCGAAGGTGCAGCGCGGCTATCTGGGCGTCGCGCTCCAGCCGCTCGACGAGTCGATCGCGGCATCGCTCGGCTTGCCCAAGAACACGGGCGAGCTGATCGCGCGCGTCGAGCCCGGCGAGGGCGCGGCCAAGGCGGGCATCCAGCAGGGTGACGTGATCACCAAGGTGAACGGCACCCCCGTTTCGCCCGACAGCACATTGTCCTATCTCGTTTCGAACCTGAAGCCCGGCACGCGCGTGCCGATCGAACTGGTGCGCAACGAGAAGCGGATGACGGTCAACGCCACGGTCGGCACCCGTCCGCCCGAAGAGCAGCTTGCCGCGTTCAACGGCGATGGCGAGGACGCCGCGCCGACGCCGGACACCCAGTCCGACGAACAGGCGACGCGCGATTCGATCGGTCTGGCGGTGCAGACGCTGACGCCGCAGATCACCCGCCAGCTCGGCCTGTCGCAGGACGTGCGCGGGCTTGTCGTCGGTGCGGTCGATCCGGCCAGCGACGCTGCCGCATCGGGCATCCAGCGCGGCGATATCATCGTGACCGCCAACCAGCGCCCGGTGGTGCAGCCGACCGACCTCGCCAATGCGGTGAAGGCGTCGGTCGCGGCCAACCGTCCGGTGTTGCTGCTCGTCCAGCGCGGCAACGCCCCGGCACGCTATGTCGGCGTGAAGACGACCAAGCGGAAATGATCCGAACGCCCTTTCCCGTCAGGGAGAGGGCGCTTCCCCGACACATGACAGGCCGCGCGATCCCCGGATCGCGCGGCCTGTCATGTGTCGGGGCGGTGGTAGGGGCGCCGATGCAGGTGGACGCCGCAGAAAACCGGTTCCCACTTTTCCGTGCAATGCGTTAAAGCAGATCCAACGAGTGGAGGACTGCATATGACTGACGAGACCGGCCTTTTCATCGGAACCGGTGGCGGCGAGCGGCAGATCCTCAATTTCAAACGTGCAAATCGCCATGGCCTGATCGCGGGCGCCACGGGCACCGGCAAAACCGTTACGCTCCAGGGCATTGCCGAGGGATTCTCGCGCGCCGGCGTCCCCACTTTCCTGGCCGATGTGAAGGGCGACCTGTCGGGCATGGCGATGGCGGGATCGCCCACCGCCAAGGTCCATGACGCCTTTGCCGCGCGCGCCGCCGAGATCGGCGAAACCGACTGGGCCTATAAGGACAATCCCGTCCAGTTCTGGGATCTGTTCGGCGAACAGGGCCATCCCATCCGCACCACCATTTCCGAGATGGGGCCGCTGCTGCTCAGCCGCCTGCTCGATCTGAACGAGGTCCAGGAAGGGGTGCTCACCATCGCCTTCCACGTCGCCGACAAGGAAGGGCTGTTGCTGCTCGACCTCGACGACCTGCAGGCGATGCTCAGCCATTGCGCGGGCCGGGCCGACGAACTGACGGTCACTTATGGCAATGTCTCCAAGGCGACCGTCGGCACGATCCAGCGCTCGCTGCTTCAGCTCCGCAGCCAGGGCGGCGACCATTTCTTCGGCGAACCCGCGCTCGAGATCGAGGATTTCTTCAAGCTCGACGATCAGGGCAGGGGGATCGTCAACATCCTGGCCGCCGACAAGCTGATGGCGAGCCCCAAACTCTATTCCACCTTCCTGCTCTGGCTGCTTTCCGAACTGTTCGAGACGCTTCCCGAAGTCGGCGACCCCGACAAGCCCAAGCTCGTCTTCTTCTTCGATGAGGCCCATCTGCTGTTCGACGAAGCGCCCAAGGCGTTGCTCGACAAGGTCGAACAGGTCGTCCGCCTGATCCGGTCCAAGGGTGTCGGCGTCTATTTCATCACGCAGAATCCGATCGATATCCCGGAGGATGTCGCGGGTCAGCTCGGCAACCGTGTCCAGCATGCGCTGCGCGCCTTCACGCCGCGCGACGAAAAGGCGATCCGCGCGGCCGCCGAAACCTTCCGCGCCAATCCCGGCGTCGACGTGGCGACCGCGATCACCGAGCTCAAGGTTGGCGAGGCCCTGGTGTCGCTGCTCCAGGCGGACGGTTCGCCGTCACCGGTGCAGCGTACCTTGATCAAGCCGGTCTGCTCACGTGTCGGACCGGTGACGCCGGTCGAACGCGGCGTGATCAAGGAAACCGATGCGGTCGGCGCGAAATACGACACGCTGATCGATCGCGAATCCGCCGAGGAACTGCTCTCGGCCAAGGCAAGCGAGGCGCAGGCCGCCGCCGCCGAGGCCAAGGCGTCGGCCGAGCAGGCCAAGCTCGACGCGGTCCAGGCCAAGGAAGACGAGAAGCAGCGCATCGCCGATGAAAGGGAAGCGGCGCGCCAGGCCAAGGAAACGGAACGCGCGCGTATCGTTGCCGAGCGCGAAGCGGCCCGTCAGGCGCGCGAGGACGCAAAGCCGAGCTTCGCGGAAAAGATGGTCCAGTCCGCGGCGCGCTCCGCGGCGACATCGGTCGGACGCCAGGTGGCCGGGCGGCTGGGCGGCCAGTTGCTGCGCGGTCTGCTCGGCGGCCTCTTCAAGGGCCGTTGATGCGCATGGCTATCGCCATGCTGAGGGGCCGTTGATGCGCACGGCATTCGCCGTGCTGATGGGGGTGGCGGCGTTCATCATGCCCGCCATGGCGCAGGATCGCGCCGCGCTTTCCGGTGGCTATCAGGCCGATCAGATGGAGGTGGGGGCGGCACTGCTGCTCGCGCCCGATGGCCGTTTTCGCTACGTGCTCGACTATGGCGCCGTCAGCGAGAGTGCGGAGGGGCGCTGGACCGCCGAGGGCGACACCGTGCGCCTGACCACCGAGCCCAAGGTGAAGCCCCCTGCCTTTGCGGTGGTGAAGGACGAGCCCGCACAAGCGGGCGAATTGCGGGTCGCGCTGGCCGATCCCGGCTTCGACTGGGGTGATCCGCTCGAGGTTGCGATCGAATTCGCGGGCGTGGCCGGGCGCCGGGTCCGCGTGGTCGGCAAGGATGGGCTGGTGCCGCTGGAAACCGGCGAAACCCCCGTCTCGGTCGTGCCCGTCATGCCAGTCTACGGCATCGCCGAACCGCCGCACCGGCTGACGCCCGGCGGGCACCACATCCTGTTCCGGTTCGACGCCAATGATTTCGGCCGCGCCGATTTCAGCGGCGAACCGCTCCGTATCGACGGCACCACCCTGGTGCTCAACCGCTATGACATCGCGATCCGCTTCAAGCGGGTGGACGATGCCGACGAATGATTGTGAAGGATTGTCCGTGACCCAAGCCACCGCACCGGCCCGCCCGATCGCCGAACTCACGATACGCGGCGTGCTGCTGGGCGGGCTGATCACGCTGCTGTTCACCGCCGCCAATGTCTATCTCGGGCTCAAGGTCGGGCTGACCTTCGCGACGTCGATCCCCGCTGCGGTGATCTCGATGGCGATCCTGCGTTACTTCAAGGATTCGACGATCCTCGAGAATAATATCGTCCAGACCGTCGCGTCGGCGGCCGGCACGCTGGCGGCGATCATCTTCGTGCTGCCAGGCCTCGTCATGATCGGATGGTGGACCGGTTTCCCTTATCTGCTGACCGCCGCGATCTGCGCGACGGGCGGGATATTGGGCGTCATGTTCTCCGTGCCGCTGCGCCGTGCGCTCGTCGTCGACGGCAATTTGCCCTACCCCGAAGGGCGTGCGGCGGCCGAAGTGCTGAAAGTGGGCGCGGAATCGCGCGCCGGCGCTGCGGAGAGCGGCAAGGGGCTGGCGATCATCGTCATCAATGCGCTGGTCTCCGCCGGCTTCGCGGCGTTTGCCAAGACGAAGCTGGTGGTCGAGGAAGCGGCGCTGTTCTTCCGCGCCGGTGCCGGTGCGACGGGCATTTCGGGCGGATTGTCCTTCGCGCTGTTCGGCGCCGGCCATCTGGTCGGCATTTCGGTCGGCATGGCGATGTTCACCGGGCTCGTCATCGGCTGGTGGATCCTACTGCCGATCCTGACCGCGCAGAACCCGATGCCGGGCGAAGTCGAGGTCTGGGCGGGCACGATCTTCCGCAACGATGTGCGCTTCTTCGGTGCCGGGGTGATCGGCGTGGCGGCGATCTGGAGCCTGATCCGCATCGCCGGGCCGGTGACGCGCGGCATCCGTGCGGCGATGGCGGCGTCGGGCGTGTCGCGCGGCGGCGACGCGCTGCCGATCGAGGAGCGCGACATTCCCTTCGGCATCGTCGTCGCCTGCGCGCTCGCCACGATGATCCCGATTGCGATCCTGCTCTGGTCGACGCTCACCGGCGGGCCGCTGGAGGGATCGGCATGGCTGCTGGTGGGCGGCGCGCTGCTGTTCGTGGCGGTCATCGGCCTCGTGATCGCGGCGGTCTGCGGCTATATGGCCGGGCTCATCGGTGCATCGAACAGCCCGGTTTCGGGAATCGGCATCCTGTCGGTGCTGGCGGCCTCGCTGCTGCTCGTCGGCCTGTTCGGCCGCGATATCGATCCGGGTTCGACCGATGCGCTGATCGCCTATGCGCTGATCGTCACCGGCGTCGTCTTCGGCGTCGCGACCATCTCCAACGACAATCTCCAGGATCTCAAGACCGGCCAACTCGTCGGCGCGACACCCTGGAAGCAGCAGGTGGCGCTCGTCTTCGGCGTGATCTTCGGATCGATCATCATCCCGCCCGTGCTCAACCTGCTCAACGAAACGCTCGGCTTCTCCGGCGCTCCCAATGCCGGCCCCAATGCGCTGGCGGCGCCGCAGGCCGCGTTGATCTCGGCGCTGGCGAAGGGCGTGCTGGGCGGTGGGGTCAATTGGCCGATGATCCAGCTCGGCATGCTGGTGGGCGTGGGTGTGATCATTATCGACGAACTGCTGGGCAAGGCGGGCAAGCTGCGGCTGCCGCCACTGGCGATCGGCATCGGCGTCTATCTGCCGATGGCGGTGACGCTGCCGGTGGTGCTCGGATCGGTGATCGGCATGGTCTATGACCGCTGGGCGGACCGGACGGCCGACCCCGAATTCGCGCGTCGCATGGGCGTGCTGACCGCGACCGGCCTGATCGTGGGCGAAAGCCTGTGGGGCGTGGGATTTGCCATGATCGTCTATGCGACCAACAGCGACGCGCCGATGGCGATCGCGCCCGAAGGCTTCGGCCCGGTGGCGCTGATCGCGGGCCCGGTGCTGGTGATCGCGCTGCTGGCCGCGCTGTATCGCTATACCCGGCGGCAGGTGCTGAGCCGGGGGATGTGAAAGGGGGGACGCGTAGTCCATTATCTGTCGCTCCAGCGAAAGCTGGAGCCCATACCATCTATGGACCGCAGTGCGGCTCGACGCACCGCATGGGCTCCAGCTTTCGCTGGAGCGACAGGGAAGTTGCTGCTTTCGAAGAGCTGGGGTGACGCTTTGGGATCGGTCCTTTTTGCACGGGGTCACCTTCCCATTCATGAGCGCAGCGGCTTTTGGCCCCGTCTGCCGTTCTCGCTCTAAACCGCAAGATCGGTCGAGCGCGCCAGCCACCCGAGCGACTAGCTGGGGCCGCCACGGAGGACGATGATGAAGGCGGACGCGCTCGAAAACTACCATGTACGGATGCGGCGAGTGCTCGATTATATCGACGCACATCTCGACGAGGATCTGGACCTGGAGACGGTGAGCGGGGTCGCGGCGCTTTCGAAATTCCATTTCCACCGGCAGTTCGCGGCGACCTTCGAACTGTCCGTCCATCGCTATATCCAGCTTGCCCGCATGAAGCGCGCTTCGAACCGGCTGACTTCGGACGACGCCGGCAGCGTCACCGATATCGCGATGGATTCGGGTTATGACGCACCCGACGCCTTCGCCCGCGCCTTTCGCCGCAGGCTGGGGCAATCGCCATCGTCGTTCCGGAAATCACCCGATTGGGTGCCGTGGCTTGCGGCCTTCGGGCCACTCGACAATGCCAGGAGCAAGCTGATGCAGATCATCTACACCCCGGACGATGTGACGATCCGGGATATGGCGCCGACCAAGGTGGCGGTGCTGGAACATCGCGGCGACCGCGAAACCCTGCCCGATACCATCCAGCGCTTCATCGCCTGGCGCAAGGCGGCGGGGCTTTCGCCCGACACCAGCCCGACCTTCAACATCTTCCGGTCCGAACGCATCCCCGAGAACCCGGACGATTACGCGATGGACCTCTGCGTGGGGACCGACCAGCCGGTGGCGCCCAACGACCAGGGCATGAAGCCCGGCACCATCCCCGGCGGGCGCTGCGCGGTGCTGCGCGTCGTCCACAATACGCATAATCTGGAGCCCGCCGCGCTCTATTTGTATCGCGACTGGTTGCCCGCCAGCGGCGAGGAAGCGCGCGATTTCCCGATCTATTGTCGGCGGCACTTCACCTTCTTCCCCAATGCGCCGGTGCATGACGTGGTGGTGGAGCTGTTTTTGCCGCTGAAATAGGGGGCCAGGCACCCCCGTTCAGATCGTCGCGATCGGTGAAGCGGCGCTGGCGGAACGGATCGGGAAGGGCGCGGTGGCGGAAGCCGATGGCGGCTCCAGGCCGGTGGATGCACCGGTGCTGTAAGGGGTATCGTCATGCTGAACTTGTTTCAGTATCCAGGTTTCAACCCACGCTGCGGCGCCAAGCCCGAGCATGGACACTGAAACAAGTTCAGGGTGACGGGGGTGAGGTCATGTCGCCGATCAGTCCGGCTTGCCGAAGAAGCGTTCGGCGATTTCGTTCGCGATGCGGGCAGGGCGGAGGGTTTCCGCGTCGACGCAGCACCAGCTCGAACGCACTTCGGCCAGCACCTCCTCGCCGCGCTTGATCAGCGTTTCGTAGAAAGCGCGGGCGCCATGGACCTTTTCGAGGATGACGGTGGCGACCACCTGATCGTCGAGAAAGGCGGGCTTGCGATAGGTGATCTCGTGCTTGAGCGCGACCCAGAGATGGCGCGCGACCGCTTCGGTCGGCGCCAGCTTGCGCCAGTGCGCGGTCACCGCTTCCTGCACCCAGGTCAGATAATGGGCGTTGTTGACATGACCCATGAAGTCGATGTCGCCGGGCAAGATCCGGATCGCGTGGTCATGGGGAAGTGCTGTCATTGGCTTACATTAGTGTAAGCAGGGTCGCGCTACAATCCTATGGGCGAAGAAGATTCGCTATCGGGCGCCGTCGCATTGCTTGCGCGATGTTTTATTCCATCAATTCGAGCAGCCTGGCGATCGGCACGAAGGCGAAGGCTACCGAACTGTCCGCCACGCCATAGGGCATGAAGATCAGATCGCCGTGCCGCATCGCCCCGCAGGTATAGACGACATTGGGCACATAGCCTTCGCGATCCTCGTCGGCGGCCGACAGGATCGGCTCGGGCGAGCGCGCCAGCACCTTTGAGGGATCGTCCTTGTCGAGCAGCACCGCGCCGATCGAATATTTGCGCATCGCGCCGACGCCATGGGTGAGCAGCAGCCAGCCTTCGTCGAGCTCGATCGGCGGTCCGCAATTGCCGATCTGGATCAGCTCCCACGGATAGCGCGGCTCGAGCAGCAAATCGCCATCCTCCCAGTGGAGCAGGTCGTCCGAGGTGATGATGAACAGGTTCTGCCCGTCCTGCCGGCCGATCATCATATATTGGCCACCGACCTTGCGGGGGAACAGCGCCATGCCCTTGTTGCGCGCGGCCGCGCCCCGGATCGGACAGAGGTCGAACGAGCGGAAATCGCGCGTGCGCAGCATCTCCGACTGGATCTCGCGCCCCGAATAGGCGGTATAGGTGCCGAGCCATTCGACCGATCCGTCGTCATGCGTGAAATGGACCAGCCGCAGATCCTCCAGCCCGTTCTTCTGCGCCGGGGTGATCGGGAAGATCACCGTGCCGGAGAGCGTGCTGTCCTGATGACGGAAGACCGTGACCGGACCGTCTTCGTAGACGCCGTCGGTGTCGGGCGAATCGGTCGCGGTGGCGAAGGGCGGTTCGGGCGCCAGCCTGAGTTCACCCTTGTCGGTGATGATGCCCTCGCGAAAGGCGACCGACGAGATATGCCCTTCGCCCACTGCGCGCAGCGACATCAGGATGCGCTGCGACCCCGCCGGCATGCCGGTCTGGTCGAAATGCGGCACCACGCTGGGGTTCATCAGCGCGGCGGCGGCATAGCTGTATTCATGGCAGAAATAGGCGCCGATCAGCTGTCGCTTCTCGTCGCCGATATCGCCGAGTTTCAGGTCTAGCAGTTCCTCCAGCTGTTCGTAGCGCGTCATGAACACGCGACGGGTCTGCCAGTGCCGTGCCTCGAAATCGCGCAGTACCGCTTCGAGCTGGTCACGGGCGGTCGCCATGTCCATGTCGACGACAAGCTGGATCAGCTTCTGCGCCCGGCCTGGCGCCGCACCGTTCGACTGCCAGGCGAGATGGAACGGGCGAACCACGACGCGGGAGGGGTCGGCATAGAGCCGCAGGTCGTGATTATAGACGTCGAGCATCTGCCTCCCCCGAGGTGGGATTACGCCCCTTGATCAGGATCAGGCCGCGCTGCGCTTCTCTGCCACGCCCACGGCGCCGATTGATAGTCCCGAAATCGTCGCGGATGCCAATTGCAGCGCCAGAATCGATTCGGCGCCCTGATTGCGGTTGAGCCCGGTCGGGCTCAACCCGTCATAGCAGCCGCCATCGCCCTGGCTCGCGAGCGGCATATCGAGATCGTTGATTCCCAGGAACCAGCGATAGGCGCGGTTGGCCTCTTCGATCCAGCGTGGGTCGCGGGAAACCGCCAGCGCTGCTTCGCACGCATCGATCGTCGCCTGCGCTTCGAGCGGTTGCTGATCGAAGGGCAAGGGCGGCGCGAAGGCGCGGCCGAAGCTTTCGGTGCCGACCGCGCGGAAATGGCCCTCGGGCGCGGTCTGTTGCCCGACGATCCAGTCGAGCGTGGCGAGGCCGCAATCGATATAATCCTGTCGCCCCAATGCGGCGCCGGCGCGCAACAGCGCTTCGGGCAGCCTGGCATTGTCATAGGCGAGCACGGCTTCGAACCATGGCCAGTCGGGCCGGCGCACCTCGGCAAGCAGGGTCAGCAACTGATCGCCGAATTGCTCGAGGATGCGCACGGACAGCGCATGGCCGGGATGCGCGCCGATCATTGCGGCCGCACCCAGCATCGCGAATGCCTGCGCTCGCGGTGAGCCCAGCGAAAAGGCGATGCCGGCGGACTGATCGAACAAAGGCGCCGCCCATTGGCGGAATTTCTGCATGCGTGCGTCGCGCGCGGTGACGCCCAGCGCCCAGAGCGTTCGGCCGTTGCTGTCTTCCGATCCCTCTTCCTCGCACCAGCTGCGGTCGAAGTTCATGAAATTGCGGAAGCGTTGGCGATCGGGATTCCAGGCATGCTGGACGAAGGCGGCATAGACGCTGGTCCAGCGCTCGCGTTCGGCCTCATCCATCTGGTCGATCCGGGACATCAGGATCAGCGCGCGGGCATTGTCGTCGATGCAATAGCCGTGGCGACGATCGGGCACCGAATAGATGCCGTGCTGGAGCATGCCGGTGGCGTCGCTCATGCGGATCACGGCCGCCATGTCGGGTTTGAGCGACTGGGGTGCGGGCGCCTTGCCCGGGATACGCACCGGCGCTTTGCGCTTCATTTCCGAAAGCAGCGTCACCGCGCGCTCGGCGACCCGGCTCCACAACATGGTCCGGCCACGTGCATAGGCTCTGCCGGCGAGCGCATCGCGTGCCCTGGTATCGCCCAGCAGGCAGGATATCTCGTGCGCCATCGCCGCGCTGTCGCGGAAATCGACGAGAATGCCGTGGTCCTCGGCGAGGATCTCGGTGGCGTGGATATAGGGGGTCGAGACCACGGGCTTGCCGACCGACACCGCATAGGACAGCGTGCCGGACGTGATCTGGTCGCGCTTCACATAGGGTGTCGCATAGATGTCGGCGGCCTGGAGATAATCGAGCAGTTCGTCCTGCTCGAGAAAGGCGTCGATGAAGCGGACATGGTCGGCCAGACCACGCTCCGCGGCCAGCGCCTGGAGCTGTTCGCGATAGGCCTCGCCCTGCTGGCGGACCATATTGGGGTGGGTCGCGCCCAGCACGACATAAAGCGCGCTCGGGTGATTGGCCACGATCGCCGGCATCGCCTCGATCAGATATTGGATGCCCTTGTCGGGCGCGAGCAGGCCGAAGGTCAGGATCACATCGCGACCCTCGAAGCCGAAGCGTGACTTCATCGTATCGGGCGCGACGAGTGGCCGATCGGGGACGCCGTGCGGAATGACCTCGATCTGCCGGTCGGAGATGCCATAGACCGTCCGCAGCAGCGCGCGGCCCTTTTCGGCCATCACGATCAGTTTCGATGCGCGTCGGGCCAGTGCCTCCAGCACGCGCCGCTCGTCGGCGCCGGGATGTTCGAGCACAGTGTGAAGCGTTACGAGCAGCGGCAAGGACACGCGGTCGAGCAGCTTCAATATATGGTCGCCGGCGATGCCGCCGAAGATGCCATATTCGTGCTGAAGCCAGATCGCCTCGGCACCGCTCGCCTCGATCCGGCGCGCCGCCGCGCGGTAGGCGGACGGATCGTCCTGCGCGATGGTATCGATATTGTCGGGATAGACGATGCCGGTGCCGTCATCCATCGCATAAAGATCGACGGTCAGGTCCGGAAAGCTGGCATCAAGTGCCTGCAGCGTGTGGGAAGTGAAAGTGGCAAGTCCGCAGCGGCGCGGAAGCGAATTTCCGATAAGCGCGATATGGCCGAGTGCGGTGCTTTTTCGTGCGCTATCGATCTTGAACATGCTCGTTCTTTCGCTCCTGCAACAATTACCTGCGCATAGAAATCCCAAGCCAGTCTAACGACTCCAGCATGGGATGGTTGCGTAAATTGTGCATTGCAGCAAGAAGAATCGTGGAATCGAAGCGAAACGGCGTTGAAGCGTGGCGGATCCGCGATCTGATGGCGGAGGCGCGTTGCACTCGTGAGCGGGAGGGATGGATCGGGGCTGCCATCCGCACCATCGTCATTGCGAGCGTAGCGAAGCAATCCAGGGATGCGTCCAACATTGGATTGCTTCGTCGCTACGCTCCTCGCAATGACGGCGAAGGGGTGACGGTCTGCGGGGGAGCAAAAGGGTCCTAACCCCGGCCCCTGTATCCCGGCACATCCTGGTCGGGCAGCCACAGCCCCTTGGGCGGCTCGCCCGATTGCCAGAAGACGTCGATCGGGATGCCGCCGCGCGGATACCAATAGCCGCCGATGCGCAGCCAGAGCGGCTTCATCTCGTCGAACAGCCGCTGGCCGATGCCGACGGTGCAATCCTCGTGAAAGGCGGCATGGTTGCGGAAGCTGCCCAGGAACAGCTTGAGCGACTTGGATTCGACGATGGTGTCTTGCGGCGCGTAATCGATCACCAGATGCGCGAAATCGGGCTGGCCGGTGACCGGGCACAGCGAGGTGAATTCCGGCGCGGCGAAGCGGACCAGATAGAGCGAGCCCGCGCGCGGGTTCGGCACATAGTCGAGGATCGCCTGTTCGGGAGAGGCGGGAAGCGGCGTCTGCCGGCCGAGATGGGTCGTCTGCATGGGCGCGTATCTAATCATTTGATCGCAAAACCCCAAGTCGTTCGGGCCGTGCTTGTCGAAGCGCTTGTGTTTTGCTCTTTACCGGCGCTTGAAACGAACGAGGGGCAAGGGCTTCGACAGGCTCGGCCCGAACGGGGGTGGATTTATGAGAAAGCTGATTCTTGGTCTTGCGCTGGCGAGCGCGTTCAGCCTGCCTGCAATGGCGCAGGACAAGGCCGATCCGCCGAAATCCAAGGCCGACGCGTCCGACATTCCGGCGCCGCAGGTGGCGGTGACGCGGCACAGCGGCACCTTTGGCGGCGTGAAGATGAATTATGTCGCGACGGCGGGCGAAACCTATCTGAAGGCGGAGGATGGCACCCCGCGCGCCAGCATCACGACCTATTCCTATGTGAAGGAGCCGCGCGATCCATCGCGCCCCGTCACCTTCCTGTTCAACGGCGGGCCGGGTTCGGGATCGGTGTGGCTGCACATGGGCGCGTTCGGGCCGAAGCGCGTCGCCATCCCCTCCGACGCGCGCGACGACGGCGCGCCGCCCTATCCGCTGGTCGACAATCCGGACAGCCTGCTCGACGTGACCGATATCGTCTTCATCGATCCCGTCGGCACCGGTTTCAGCCATGCGCTGGGCAAGACCGATCCCAAGGAATTCTGGGGCGTCACCAAGGATGCGCAATCGGTGGCCGAATTCATCCGCATCTGGCTGAACCAGAATGGCCGCTGGAATTCGCCCAAATTCCTGGGCGGCGAAAGCTATGGCACGACGCGTTCCGCCGCCGTGCTCAACCAGCTCGAGGGCCAGTATAACGACGTCGCGCTCAACGGCGTGATCCTGATCTCCACCGTGCTCGATTTCGCGGCCGGGGCGGATACGCCGGGCAACGAGCTGACCTTCATGCTCAACCTGCCCTCGATGGCGGTGACGGCCTTGTTCCACGGCAAGACGCAATTTGCCGGCACGCCCGAGCAGTTCGCGGAGGAAGCGCGCCGCTGGGCATCCGGCCCCTATATCGCCGCGCTGCTCAAGGGCGTGTCCCTGCCCGCCGAGGAGCGCGCCGCCGTGCGCCGCGATCTGGCGCGCTTCACCGGGCTTTCCGAAACCTATCTCGAACAGGCGGACCTGCGCGTCGAGCCCAGCCGCTTCTACAAGGAATTGCTGCGCGACCGGGGGCTGACGGTGGGGCGGCTCGACAGCCGCTATACCGGCAAGGATTTCGACAATGCCGGCGAGGCGCCCGACGACGACCCCAGCTTCTACGGCATCGACGGCGGCTATACCGCGGCGATCAACAGCTATGTACGCGAATCGCTCAATTTCCAGACCGACCGCCGCTATGTGACGATCGGCAGCGTCCAGCCCTGGGACTGGCGGCTGGGCGGTGGCCGCGACAACGACGTCTATGTCAATGTCGCGCCCTATATTGGCACCGCGTTGCGCAAGAACAGCGGGCTGCGCATCTTCGTCGGGCAGGGCTGGTATGATTTCGCGACGCCCTTCTACGCCGCCGAATATTCGCTGAGCCGCACGGGCTTCATGAAGGACCGTATCCAGTATCATTATTATGATGCCGGCCACATGATGTACGTCCGCGACGAGGACCGCGCCAAGCTGACGCGCGATATCCGGGGCTTCATCAAGAGCAGATAGGACGGCGCATGCCCACCATCGCCCTGCTGATCATCTCCAATCTGTTCATGACGATCGCCTGGTACTGGCATCTGAAGGGCGGGATGGAGAAGCCGATCCTGCTGGTGATCCTGATCAGCTGGGGCATCGCGCTCGTCGAATATTGCTTCGCGGTGCCCGCCAACCGCATCGGATATGCGGGGGGATGGACGCCGGGCCAGCTCAAGATCGCGCAGGAGGCGATCGCGCTGATCATCTTCGGCGGCTTCATGGTGTGGGTACTGGGCGAACCGCTGCACTGGCGCCATTTCGCGGCGTTCGCGTGCATCATGGCGGCGGTGGGGTTTCTGTTCGTCGGGCGGTGAGAACTACCCTCTCCCCCTGAAGAGGGAGAGGGAGTCTTTACAGATCCACGCCCGCCGCGATCGCTTCCAGCTTGCGGATGCGTTCCTTGAGGTTCGCGATCTCGATGCGCGATCCCGCCGATGGCATGGCTTCGCCGCCTTGCCGCTCGAGCTCGGCGCGCTTGAGTTCCAGCCAGCCGCGCCAGCCACGCAAGCCGCCAAAGGTCAGGATCGCGATCCCGGTGACACCCGAAAAAGCGAGGAGGAGATTGGGGTCGGTCATTGGTCCTTCCATCATGGAATCATTGCGCGAGGCTGGATGCGCGGTTCATTCTCCGTCGCCCCATCGCCATCCGCCGTCGGTCTTGATCCAGCTGATCGTCAAAAAGATCGCGATCAGCGCGAACGCCGCGGCGCCCTTCGCTACGTCGCCCGGCAGGAAATTCACCGCCAGCAGCAACAGGCCGACAAAGATCGCGGTGGCCAGCCAGCCCTGCCAGCTCGCCGGCTTGCCACCGATCCCCCAGCGCTTGCGCACGAACCAATAGCCCGGGCGCACCGTCCGGCGCGGCGGATCAGTCCTTCGCATCGCCGGGCTCCTTCGGTGGCCGTCCGCGTGCGCGCTGCTCGGGCGCGGCCAGCTTTACGCCGCGCCGTGCCAGCGCCTCGCGCAGCAGCACCTCGATCTGCGCATTCACGCTTCGCAGATCGGTCGCGGCCGAGCGTTCGAGCGCCGCATGGAGCGCGGGCTCGATGCGAAGCGCGAACGGCTTTTTGGGTGGCGCGGTCATCGGTCCGGGTTCTTACTGGTACAGCGAGCCCGTGTTGACCACCGGCTGGGTGTCCCGCTCCGAACAAAGCACCACCATCAGATTGGAGACCATCGCCGCGCGGCGTTCGTCATCCAGCTCGACGACATTCTTTTCGGAAAGCTGCTCGAGCGCGAGCTGCACCATCGAAACGGCGCCTTCCACCAGCCTGGAGCGTGCGGCGATCACCGCTTCGGCCTGCTGGCGGCGGAGCATCGCCTGGGCGATCTCCTGCGCATAAGCGAGGTGGGTCAGCCGGCATTCGTCGACGGTCACGCCGGCGAGCGCCACACGTTCCTGCAGTTCGACGCGCAATTCGTTGCTGACCTCGTCGGCATTGGACCGCAGCGTCACTTCCTTGTGCTCGATATCGTCATAGGGATAGCGCGATCCGATCGCGCGCACCGCGCTTTCGATCTGGATATGGACGAACTGCTTGTAATCGTCGACGTCGAACAGCGCCTGCGCGGTATCGGTCACCCGCCACACCACATTGGATGCGATCTCGATCGGATTGCCGCGCAGATCGTTCACCTTGAGCTTTTCCGAGGTGATATTGTGGACACGCACCGAGATCTTGGTGCGGGTCAGCCATGGCCAGCGCCAGCGCAGCCCGGTGGTCCGGTCGGTCCCCTGATAGTCGCCGAATAACAGGATCGCCGCCGCCTGGTTGGGCTGGATCATATAGAAGCCGATCGCGACGAAGCAGAACAGCAGCACGGTGCCGACGAAAAACAATACCGGCACCACCGGCGGCTGCTCGCTCCCGACCAGCAGCGAGAAGGTGTAGAAGCCGGACGCCGTCACCGCCAGCAGGACGAGCAGCATCAGATAGCCGCTGAACGTGCTGGCCGTCCGTTCGGCGGTGGCGTTGAGCGCGGCCGAATGCAAACCCTGTGTCATCTTGTCCTCCGTAATTATGATATCACAATAATATCGATTGAGCGGAGGAGGCAAGCGGATTCGGTTGGGACAAAGAAAAAGCCCTCCCCCGCGCGGGCGGGGAAGGGCTTTTCGGTTTCGGAACCGGCGGTTCGCCGGCCCCGCTTACTGCACCGTGACGGTCACCGCGCGGCGGTTGCGGGCCCAGGAGGCTTCGTCCGAGCCGAGGGCGTCGGGGCGTTCCTTGCCGAAGCTGATCGTCGAGAGGCGGCTCGAATCGATGCCGAGGCTCGCGAGATAGTTCTTGGCGGCATTGGCGCGGCGTTCGCCGAGCGCGAGGTTGTATTCGCGGGTGCCGCGTTCGTCGGCATGACCCTCGATCGTCACGCGCACGCGCGGATATTGCTTGAGCCAGGCGGCCTGGCTGTCGAGCGTCGCGCGGTCCTCCGCATCGACGTCGAACTGGTCGAGATCGAAGAACACGCGGTCCGACGAGACTTTCGCCAGGAAATCGGCCTGCGAGCCGGGCACCGGCGCGTCGGTGACGCCGCTATTGTCGCCGGGCTGCGAGGTTTCGGCGGGGCCGGGCGGCGGCGGGGTCTCCGCCGGCGGTTTCTTCGCGCACGCGGTGGCCATCAGCGCGAGGCTGGCGGCCAGTGCGAACTTCGTACCCAGACGGGCCATTTCGATCTCCTTCTTCACGTCAGACAATGATGCCCACCCTGTTGCCCGCCAGCGCGGCGGATCGTTACGATAGGGGAATCACTCGTTTCAGGGCAACAACGGTCCCCAGGCCGGATCGGATCCATTGACCGGGGTGGGAATCTTCCGCTCGTTGCGGCCGGTGAGGTCCACCTGCCACACGCTGGAGGTGCCGGAGCGCCCCTGGGTCGAGCGGAAGAACTGGATGACGCGGCCGTTGGGCGACCAGGTTGGCGCCTCGTCCTGCCAGCTATTGGTGAGCAGCCGTTCGCCGTCGCCATTGGGAGACATCACGCCGATGCGGAAATTGCCCGCCAGCTTGGTGAAGGCGATCAGGTCTCCGCGCGGGCTCCATTCCGGCGTCGCGTGGCGCCCGCCGCCAAAGCTGATGCGGCGCTGGTCGCTGCCATCGGCGTTCATCACATAGATTTGCTGGCCGCCCGAACGGTCGCTCTCGAACACGATCTTGGTGCCGTCGGGCGAGAAGCTGCCGCCGATATCGATGCCCGGCGTGTTGGTCAGCCGGCGCGGCGTGCCCCCGGCAGCGGGGATCGAGTAGATGTCGGTATTGCCGTTGACCGCCATCGAATAGAGGATGGTCTTGCCGTCAGGCGAGAAGCGTGGGGCGAACATCGAATTCTGCCCCTCCGTCACCAGCCGCTGCGTGCCGCTGCCGAGATCGTAGATGAAGATGCGCGGCCGGTTGTTGAGATAGCTCAGATAGACGATCTGTTTGTAATCGGGCGAAAAACGCGGGGTAAGCGCGATCGACTGGCCATTGGTGATGAAGCGGTGGTTCGCCCCGTCCGAATCCATGAGCGCGAGTTGCTTGCGCCGATTCCCCTTGGGGCCGGTTTCCGCGATATAGGCGATGCGGCTGTCGAAGAACGGGCTTTCGCCCGACAGCCGGGCATAGATGGCGTCGGCGCATTTGTGCGCGGCGCGGCGCCAGTCGCCGGGGGCGACCTCGAACCCCTTGCGCGTCAGCTCGCTGCCGAGCGCCACATCGTAGAGATAGCAGCCCACCGTCAGCTTGCCGTCGCCATTGGCGCGGACGAAACCCTGGACCAACGCCTGCGCGTCGCTGCCCCGCCAATAGGGGAATTGGGGTGCGGTCACTTCGGGAAACTGGATGTCGCGCACCGCGCCCGGCCCCTTGGGGCGGAACAGACCGGAATTGCGGAGATCGGCCACGATCACGTCCGCCACCTGGCGGCCCAGCGCATCGGTGCTGCCGGCGGGCGTGCCGATCGATTGCGGCGTCGGCAGTGCGGGGACGGCGATGATCAGATCGTCGCCGCTCTCGTCGGTCACGTCGACGCTGAGCCCTTCGCTCTGCGCGGGCTGGGCGCCGACGGGCGGCGGTGCCACCTGCGCGACAGCCGGGCCGGCCGCCGCAATGGCGAACAGCGATACGAGGGTATTTTTCAGGGTCTTCATTGTCCTAGCCTCTTGTCGAACGCCGGCTTGATGACTTTCCAGGCGTCATAAAATTCGGGCGGAAGTTTGAACGGCGCGGCGAGTTTCACCGCCTTGATCGCGCGTTCCTTGTGAAGATCGGCCTGGCTGCGATTGCTGTCGGTGACGCCGGTCTGGCCGATCACCCTTGGTTCACCCATGATCTCACCATCGCTCGACAGGCGAACCTCGACGATCGTGCGAAGCTGCTCGGCGTCCGCGCCGGTGGGCGCGCGCCAGTGCGGCTTGAGCTGACGGCGAATCTCGCCGGCAAGCGATGCCTGTACCGCTGGCCCCGCAACCGCCGCGGGCGGCGTGGTGACGCGGCTCTGCGTCGGTTTGTCGGTCAGCCCGTCGACCAGGCCGGCGAGCCGTCCGGTCGGGCGTGCCGGCTTGGCCTGTGGCTTCGCCGCCGGCTGCGGCTTGACGGGTGCGGGCTTCGCCGGAGCGGGTTTGGCCGGCGCCGGTTTTGGCGGCGCGGGCTTCGGTGGTGCCGGCTTGGCGGGAACCGGCTTCGGCACCGGCTTTGGCGCGGGCGCCGGAGGCGTCGGTGCCGGGCGCGGCACGGGCTGTGGCGCCGGGGCTGGCGTCGGCACGGGTGTGGGTGGCGGCGTCGGCTCGACCGGGCCTTCCTCTTCGGCCAGTTTCGCCGCGGGTTCTTCCTGGCTCGCCACCGGCGCCATGCTTTCGAGCGCGACTTCGTCGGCCAGCGTCACTTCGATCGGCTTCTGCTTCAGGTCGAGCGGGTTGGGCGTCGCGAGAAAGCCGACCGAAAGCAGGCCGAACAGCACGACATGGCCGACAACGGCGACGCCAAGGCCCGTCTGTTCGGCGCGATCCATCACTGCGCCTGTTCGGCGCCGGTGGTGACCAGCGACACCTTGTTCAGCCCGGCGCGGTTGAGCTCGCCCATCACGCGCATGACATGGCCGTAATCGAGCGCACGGTCGGCGCGCAGGAACACCTGCGGCCCCTCCGCACCCTCGGCGGGCGCCTTGGCGGTCAGGATCGTCGCCAGCTCGGCTTCCTGAACCTCGGCATCGTCGACGAAGATCTTGCCGTCGCCGTCGAGCGAGATCTGCAGCGGCTGCTTGTCCTGGTCGAGCGCGCCGGCGCGGCTGTCGGGCAGGTTCACCGGCACGCCGGTGACGAGCAGGGGGGCGGTGACCATGAAGATGATGAGCAGCACCAGCATCACGTCGACCAGCGGCGTGACGTTGATCTCCGCCATCGGCGCGCGCCGTCCGCGGCTGCGCTGGGAGGGAAGGGGACCCATCGTCATCAGCGCTCGGTCTCGAGTTCGCGGCTCAGCGTCGAGTGGAAGCCGTCGGCGAAGCGGTTGAGCCGGGCCTCGAAGCGGTTGATGCCGTGGCCGAAGCGGTTGAAGGCGATGACCGCCGGGATCGCGGCGAACAGGCCGAGCGCGGTGGCGAACAGCGCCTCCGCTATACCGGGCGCCACGACCGCGAGCGAGCTGTTCTGCTCCGCCGCGATCGCGGTGAAGCTGCGCATGATGCCCCAGACGGTGCCGAACAGGCCGACGAACGGCGCAACCGCGCCGACTGTCGCCAGGATGTTGAGCCGATCGGACAGCGTATCGATCTCGGCCGCGATCGCGGCGCCCATTGCGGTCGCGAGACGCGCGCGCGTGCCTTCGCGGTCGATCGCCTTGCGGCTCGTCGAGCGGCGCCATTCGGATACGCCCGCGGCGAATACCTTGGCACTGGGCAGATCCGAGCTGCTGTGGATCTTGTACAGCGTGTCGACATCCTCGGCCTTCCAGAATTCACGCTCGAATTTCTCGGAGGCGCGCGCGGTTTTCCGCAGCCGGGCGGCGAAGCCGATGATGATCGTCCAGGTCCAGATGCTGGCGAGCAGCAATCCGATCATGACGAACTTCACTACCCAGTCGGCCTGGACGAAGAGCGCGACCGGGGAGAGGGTCGCGGCGTCGGTATTCAATATGGCATTCATCGCGGTTTCGGGATCCTCACAACAGCCGCTGGAACGCGTCTACCCAGGTTTGCGGCTGCCGCCTGGGCCGTCCGGAAGGGGACAGGAAGGCTGCGACGACATCCGCGTCCGCCACAATCTCATCCCCGCGCATGACTCTCTGATGAATGCGGCACGATGCCGCGCGGATTTCCTTCACTTCGCTTATAACGAGGAGCGCGTCATCGAGTTTCGCCGGTGCTCGATATTTGATGCTGAGCTCGGTCACGGCATAGACGCCCAGCCCCTCGTCATGCGCGCTGCGCTGGTCGATGCCGGCACGCGCGAGCATGTCCGACCGCGCGCGTTCCATGTAGCGCAGATAATTGGCGTGATAGACCACGCCTGAAAAATCGGTGTCCTCGAAATAGACGCGCACCGCGAAACGATGCGCTTTGCCGACGAGGCGCCCTTGATAGGGCAGGTCGGGTTGCTGTGCCGCCATGGCGGCAGGGTCTAGCGGCTGGGGGAAAGCGTTCAACCCCTTTCGCCTCGCGGGCGTAACGATTGGTCCTAGCTTGAGGTGTGTTGGCTGTGGATACCAACCCCACACGTCATCCCAGCGCAGGCTGGGATCTGCCACAGGAGAAGGCGCGAACTGGTTGGAAGACCCCAGCCTGCGCTGGGGTGACGCGTTCGATGGGCAGGGAGCGGGTTCGCTACCCGCCTCACTTCACGTCGAACAGCCCATCCTGCCCCATCTCGGCGGGCGGATTGAGCCCGAGATGCTTCCAGCCGCGCGAATTCAGGCAACGGCCGCGCGCGGTGCGGGCGATCAGGCCGAGCTGGATCAGATAAGGCTCGATGACTTCCTCGATCGTGTCGCGCGGCTCCGAAAGGCCGGCGGCGAGCGTCTCCACGCCGACCGGTCCGCCGCGATAGATGTCGGCGATCATCATCAGATAGCGGCGATCCATCGCATCGAGGCCGAGCTGGTCGACTTCGAGCCGGTTGAGCGCGGCATCGGCCGCTCTGGCGTCGACGGTGGCGGTGCCCGCGACATTGGCGAAATCGCGGACGCGGCGCAGCAGCCGACCGGCGATGCGCGGCGTGCCGCGCGCGCGCTTGGCGATCTCGTGCGCGCCGTCCTCGGCAATGGCGAGGTCGAGCAGTCCGGCGGCGCGGGTCACGACGCGCTCCAGCTCGTCCACCGTGTAGAAATTGAGGCGGACGGGGATGCCGAAACGGTCGCGCAGCGGCGTTGTGAGCAGGCCCTGGCGCGTGGTGGCGCCGACCAGCGTGAATTTGGGCAGGTCGATCCTGACCGAGCGCGCCGATGGTCCCTCGCCGATCATCAGATCGAGCGCGCGATCCTCCATCGCCGGATAGAGCACTTCCTCGACTGCCGGATTGAGCCGGTGGATCTCGTCGATGAACAGGACGTCGCCGTCCTCCAAATTGGTCAGCAGCGCCGCGAGATCACCCGATTTGGCGATGACCGGGCCCGATGTGGCGCGGAATCCTACGCCGAGTTCGCGCGCGATGATCTGGGCGAGCGTGGTCTTGCCCAGTCCCGGCGGGCCGAAGAACAGGACATGGTCGAGTGCATCGCCGCGTGCGCGCGCCGCCGAGATGAACACGCGCAGATTCTCGCGCGCGGCCTTTTGCCCGACGAACTCATCCAGGGATTTGGGGCGTAGCGCGGCATCCACGTCCTCGGGACGGCGATCGCCGGAAATGATGCGCTGGGGCTGTTCCACGCGCCAGCCATAGCGCAAGCCCGGGCGCTGTCGAACCCCATCTCTGCATCGCTTGAGCAACCGTGGGCCGGTGCTACTATATTCCGATTCGAAAATCGGGGGGATTGCCATGGACCGTCGTCACTTCATGCTCGGGACCGGCGCTGCCGCGGCGACGCTTGCTCTTGGCGGTCCGGGTTTCGCCGCGCCGGCGGATGCGGGTATTCTCATCGACGGCATGTCGGGGCTGAGCGGTTTCGAAGAGAAGGATGGTCGGTCGGTGCCGACCAAGGCGCTTGTCGACGCGATCCGCGGCGGCAAGCTGACCGCGCTCAGCCAGACGATGGGCGAAGTCGGCAATGGCCCCGACCGCTTCCTGAAGGCGGTCAAGGAAATCGCCGACATGGACCGGCTGATCGCCGAAAATTCCGCATTGCTGGTGAAGGTCGACAGTGCGGCGGATCTGCGCGCGGCAAAGGCGAGCCGGCGACTGGGCATGATCTATAATTTCCAGGACACGACCGCGCTTGAAGGCGATGTTTCGCGCGTCGCGCTGTTCAAGACGCTTGGTCTGCGTATCCAGCAACTCACCTACAACAAGCGCAATCTGGCCGGCGACGGCTGTCTCGAGCCCGGCAATGGCGGCATCTCGGATTTCGGCCGGCAGGTGATCGCGGAGGTCAATGCCAACCGGCTGCTGCTCGATCTCAGCCATTCTAGCCAGCGGACGATCGCGGAAGGGATCGCGGCGAGCAAGGCACCGCCCGCGATCACGCACACCGGTTGTCGCGACCTCGTCGATTTTCCGCGCAACACTTTTGATCGCGAGATGCGCGCGGTGGCTGACAAGGGCGGCGTCGTCGGTATCTATCTGATGCCGTTCCTGCGGCCAAAGGGGCAGCCGGGTCGCGAGGATTTGCTGCGCCATCTCGATCATGCGGTGAAGGTGGCGGGTGAGGATCATGTGAGCATCGGTACCGACGGTCCGCTGACTGGCTTCGTCGTCGACGATGCGGCGCGCAAGGCGCAGCGCGAATTCTACGAGGATCGCGCCAAACGCGGCATCGCGGCGCCCGGTGAGGCGGCCGATGTGATGAACCTGGTCGAAGGCTATAACGATGTCGACCGGATGGAAAACATTGCGGCCGACCTCAAGGCGCGGGGCTGGACCGCGGCCCGGATCGACAAGGTGCTGGGCGGCAATCTCCTGCGATTGTTTGGAGATGTCTGGGGCGGGTAAGCCCACCGCCCCGTCATTCCGGCGAAAGCCGGAATCTCGGTTTTCTGATCACCGGCAAAAGAAGAAGTGAGATTCCGGTTTTCGCCGGAATGACGAAGTGTATGTTGTGCAAAGGTCTCCGCGCGGATCGAACCTCAGCGCGCCGCCTTTTTGAGTGCGAGGCGCACCAGCGCGTCGAGGCTGGCGCCGTCGCCGAGTTCGTCCTCGGCCGCCGCAACGGCATTGCCGGCTTCGGCGGGTTTGAAACCGAGATTGAGCAGCGCCGAAACCGCATCGGCGGCAGCGCCGCCGGGTGCCGCGCTGACACTTCCGGAAAAGCCGACTGCGATGCCGCCGGCCTTGTCCTTCAATTCCATGACGATGCGCTGCGCCAGCTTGGGCCCGACGCCATTGGCGCGCGCGACCATCGCCTTGTCGCCGCGCGCGACCGCCTGCGACAATTCGGCGGGGTCGAGCGTCGAGAGGATGGCGAGTGCGACGCGCGCGCCGACGCCCTGGACGCTCGTGAGCAGGCGGAACCAGTCGCGCTCGTCGGCCGTGGCGAAGCCCATCAACCGAATCGAATCCTCGGCGACGAGCATTTCGGTATGGATGGTCACGGTTCCGCCGGTCGGCCCGAGCGCCGTGAGCGTCCGCGACGATGCACCGACGAGATAGCCGACGCCGGCGACGTCGATCACGGCATGGTCGATGCTGGCGCTGATGAGCTGTCCGCGGAGTTGTGCAATCATATGTGCTGCTTAACCCGACCCGGTTCCGTCATTCCAGCGAAAGCTGGAATCCATCGGATTTTAGTGACGCGCGCCATGTCCTCCGCGCGGCTGCCATGGACGGGCCCGTCGATCAGGACTCCGCGTTGCGCGCTCGTGCCAGCGGATCGCAGCGGCGCTTGGCCGCTGGCATATCTGATTCTGCCGCCGCCCATTCCGCTGTTTCAGCACGCTTCTTCCGCCGGGCTGGCGCTGTCGGCCAGACCCTGCGTCCCACTAGGGCGGCGAGCAGCAACAGGCCGATCGCTTCAAAAAGGCCGACGCTGCTGCCCATCAAGGGCGTGCCATCGAAAATATGGGGCAACAGGCTGCCGATGACGCTGATGGCAAGGCCCGGGCCGACAAGGATGAGCGCGGCGATCTCGATCGTCTGAAAGATGATGGGGCGTCCGGTAGGTACGGGCGTGCTGGGCAGGCCCGCAAGCTGCGTATCGATCCGCCTGTTCAGGCGCCTTACAACCCATGCGTGACGCGCGATCATCAGCAACGGCCACCACATGACGAACAGTGCGGCGACGATGAGCCCCGCCTGCCCGCGCAGCGCGCCGAGCAGTGGGATCGTGCTGGGGGCAGGCATGAAGACCACGGTCAGAATGAAAATCGGCAAGGTGAGATTGAGTCCCACGCGCAACTGTCGGTTGACGGGGCGCATCGTCTCGGTGAAATCCTCGACGATCGCGTCCCACTGGCGCGGAGTGACGATGGCCGCCGAACGGCCGTCGCTCGACAGCAGGCACAAGGATCCGTCGGGCGTGCGAAAGTGGCGATGGCGCAATCGCCGTTCAGCCGCCGCGCCAAGCGGTTTTTCGCTAATCATCGATGGATTCTCGTCATTCCAGGGCACCCGCGATCGACCATGCGGGCAGTGCGATGAGAAATCGTTAAAATCCGCGCCGACCCGTCATCCGCCGCGCGCTGGCCATATGATGGGCATGGGTGATGGCGACGGCCAGTGCGTCGGCGGCGTCGGCGCCGGCGATCTTCGCGCCGGGCAGCAGGCGGGCGACCATGGCATGGACCTGCGCCTTTTCCGCCGCACCGGTTCCGACGATCGCCTTTTTCACCAGCCTTGCGGCATATTCGCCGACCACACAGCCCGAACGTGCCGCCGCGAGCAGGCAGATGCCGCGCGCTTGGCCCAGTTTGAGCGTCGATTGCGGATTGACGTTGACGAACACCTCCTCGACCGCCGCGCCGTCGGGACGGTGCCGGAGGATGAGATCGGTCAGCGCGGCATCGAGCGCGAGCAGCCGCTCGGGCAAGGGGGCCGCGCGATCGGTCTTGATCTGGCCATTGGCGATGTGGCTCAGCCGGTTGCCCTCCGCGGCGATGACACCCCAGCCGGTGATGGCCAGCCCGGGATCGAGGCCGAGCAGGACCATCGAAAACCCGCCCCCGGAACGGGGCGGCGCTGAAGGCAGATCAGCCAAGCTTTTCCATCACCTCGTCGGGCACTTCGTAATTGCCCCAGACGGTCTGGACGTCGTCGTCGTCGTCGAGCACGTCGATCAGCTTGAGCAGACTGCCCGCGGTGTCGGCATCGACGACGACCCTGGTCTGTGGACGCCAGGCAAGCTTGGCGCTTTCGGGTTCGCCCAGCACCGATTCGAGGGCCTTGGCGACTTCGTGCAGCATATCCTGCGCGGTCCAGATCTCATGGCCCTCGTCGGAGACGACGTCTTCGGCGCCTGCCTCCAGCGCGGCTTCGAACACCTTCTCCGCATCGCCCGCCTTTTCGGGATATTCGATCAGCCCCATCCGGTCGAAACCATGGCTCACCGATCCGCTGGCGCCCAGATTGCCGCCATTCTTCGAGAATGCGGTACGGACATTGGTCGCGGTGCGATTGCGATTGTCCGACAGCGCCTCGACGATCAGCGAGACGCCGCCCGGGCCGAAGCCCTCATAGCGGATCTCTTCATAATCCTCGCCGCCCGCCTGGCTCGCCTTGTCGATCGCGCGCTGGATATTGTCCTTGGGCATGGATTGCGCGCGCGCGGCGTTGATCGCGAGGCGCAGGCGCGGGTTCATGTCCGGATCGGGCATGCCCATCTTCGCCGCCACGGTGAGCTCGCGGCTCAGCTTGGAGAAGGACGCCGCGCGCTTCTTATCCTGCGCGCCCTTGCGGTGCATGATGTTCTTGAATTTGCTATGGCCTGCCATCGGAACCTGGATCTGCTGAGTGTTCGGTGGGCGAGGGCACTAGCGGAACGGGCAGGGTCAGGGCAACTGTTTGCTCGATCGGACGCGTTTCCCGCGGCGCAGTCTCATGATCGTGCGGACCATGATGGCCAATCCTCCTTTCGACATTCCGGACAGCCATCCTCCTGATATGATTGTCGCCGACATCGGCATCGCCGTCCCACTGCCCGGCATGATCGCCCTGCCAAGCTGGCCATTCGCGCTCTTGTAAAGCCGCTGGAGTCTGATAAATAAAATTGAGATCAATATCATATATGGATGCTCTTCTTGCGATCAGGCACCCGTCTCACCACGCAAATCATGACTTGTGACTCCGATGCTTCGACCGGGCCGGTGGCGGGACATAGCCGGTGCGCGGAACGCCGTCGATGAGCCGGTTGCGCCGTGCCGGGCGCTATGCGCTTTATGGCATGGGCGGCCTTGCCGCATTGGCGGCCGTCGCGATCGGTGGCGGATATGTCTGGCTGCGTGGCTCGCTTCCCGCCTATTCCGGCACGATCGCGCTCGACGGCATCGGCGCGGATGTGGAGATCGTGCGCGATCGCCAGGCGGTGCCGCATATCTTCGCGCGCTCGCGCGCCGACGCCTTTTTCGGGCTCGGCTATGTCCATGCGCAGGATCGGCTGTGGCAGCTCGAAATGGCTCGCCGCGCGGGCAGGGGGCGTCTCGCCGAGGCAGTGGGCGCCGATGGGCTCGCGACCGACATGCTGGTCGCCGCGCTCGATCTCGATCGCGTCGCGGCGCGCACCGATGCCCGCAACGATATCGGCACCAAAGCCGCGATCCGCGCCTATGTCGCCGGGATCAACAAGGCGATCGATACGCGCAAGGGGCCGCTGCCGCCCGAATTCCTGCTGCTCGGCATCAAGCCGGAGCATTGGAGCGAAAGCGATGTGAACCGGCTCGGCGGGCTCGCCGCGCTCGGCTTCGGCGACTGGCGCGACGAACTCATGCGTGCGCGCCTCGTCGCGCGGATCGGCTGTGGCCGGATCCGCGATCTTTACGCCTCGCCCGACGATCAGGGGCCCGTCACCTATGCAGGCGTGGCCGCCGACAATGGCAGCCGCGCCGAGACTTGTGGCGCGATCCGCTTCTCCGGCAAGGCGACGGCGGCGATCCCCGCTTTGCCTTTCGGCCGCGCGCTTCCCGCCTCGAACAGTTGGGCGATCGCCGGCGCGCGCACGGCGAGCGGCAAGCCGATGCTTGCCAACGATCCGCACGGCCCGCTCGGCGCGCCCGCCGACTATTATCCGGTCCGGATGATATGGCCGGGGTTCGAGCTGGTCGGTGCGTCGCGACCGGGATCGCCGGTGATCGCCAGCGGACGCAATCCCGATATCGCCTGGGGCGTCACCGACATGATGGCGGACCAGACCGATCTGTTCGTCGAGCGCGTCGATCCGGCCGATCCGCAACGCTATCTCACGCCATCGGGCTCGGCGCGGTTCGGCATGCGCCGCGCCCTCATCCCGGTGCGCGGCGCGGCGCCGAAGCAGGTCATGCTCAGATATACCCGCCACGGCATGGTGATTTCCGATCTCGACAAGGATGCCGCGGCTTTGCTCCGCGACCAGATCGGCCCAGGCCATGTCATCGCGCTGGCCGGTCTCGATTTCCCCGACGGCAATCCGCTCGTCAAGGCGTTCCTGGCTATGGCGGAAGCGCGCGACTGGGCGGGATTCCGGACGGCGGCGCGCGATTTCGGGCTACAGCACAATTTCGCCTATGCCGATCGCGCCGGCACGGTCGCGATGCTTTCGGCGGGCCATTTGCCGCTGCGCCGCGGCGACGGCTTCCTTCCGGTTCCCGGCTGGGATGCGCGCTTCGACTGGCAGGGTTTCGTCGCGCCCGACGCGTGGCCCGCCGAGCATATGCCGGCCGCCGGCTTCATCGCCAACGCCAATAACCGCCTGGTCGCGGGCAGGGGCGGATCGCTCGACAGCGCGAGCTTCGAACCCGGCTGGCGCGCGGCGCGGATCGGCGCGGTGCTCGCGCGGACGGCCAGGGCCGATGTCAGGAGCCAGGTCGCGCTCCAGACCGATATCGTCTCTGCGCAGGTTGCGGCGCTCCGCCCCATTCTTCTGGCAATGCGGCCGGGCCGCGACGCGGTCCGCGCGCGGACCATGCTCCTTGCCTGGAACGGCGCGATGGCCGCCGATCGCCCCGAACCGCTGATCTGGGCCGCATGGCAGCGCGCGCTCGGCCGCAAGCTGCTCCGGCCCGCGCTGGGACCGCTTGCCGAGACCTGGCTCGCAGACAAGCGCCCGCGCCTCGATCGGCTGCTGCGGCCCGGCAGCCCGTGGTGCGGCGATTGTACCGCGCTTGCGGCTTCGGCGCTGGACGAGGCGATCGCGGATCTCGGACGCGAACAGGGAAGCGACATGGCCGCGTGGCGCTGGGGCCGCGTCCACCGGGCGACCTTTCGTCACGACATCTTCGCCGGTCTGCCGCTGATCGGGCGGCTGGTCACGCCGCGCGTGCCGGCGGGTGGCGACGCCTTCACGGTCAATGCCGGGGAAGGCAAGCTGTGGAGCGACGATCCGTGGACCGATGTCTATGGCCCGCGCTACCGCCAGATCATCGATCTCGCCGCACCCGAGCGCAGCCTGTTCATGATCGCGCCCGGCATTTCGGGCAATCCGCTCTCGCCATGGTTCGGCCATCTCGCCGGATCGTGGAGCGAAGGACGCTATTTCACGCTGGCGGGCGACGCCGCGTCGCTGCGCAAGACTGGCGTGGGTGATCTGATCCTGCGGCGGAAGCGTTGAATGTCGATATTGATCTCGCTGGACACACCGTCGTCATGCTGAACTTGTTTCAGCATCCATGCTGCAACCTGCGCCATCGCGTTCGTTTCAACATGGACCCTGAAACAAGTTCAGGGTGACGATCGTCCAAGGGTGTAATCTCGCGGAATGTTCTGCGCCGGGCCTAGTCACGCCAGGGCCGCAGGTCGACCGACAGGCTGCTGGGGTAAAGTTCGCTCCGCTGCACCTGCCAGCTTTCGGCCCTGGCTTCGGAATAGCGCCGGAACGTGCCGGCATCCGCGCCGGCAAGGCTGAGGCGCAGCCGATGTCCGGCCTTGATCCGCGCCGCGACCGGGAAGGTCGGGAAGCTGACCTCGGCGACCTTGCCCGGCACCATCGGCATGGCATCGGCACGGGCGAAGCTCTTGGCCGGTTCCGGCTGGGAATAGGGAAGCCGATCCGCACGCGCCGGCTTGCGGTGGATCGCGCGGAACAGGCCCTCGGTGAGATAGGTCACCCGGCCATCGGGCGCGACGTCTTCGAGATAAGCGAAGAAGGCCGGATCGGCGGTGGCGGTTTCGACGAACAGTGTCACGGCGGGGGTGCCGACC
Organism: Sphingobium sp. FW305-3-2-15-F-TSA7; assembly: GCF_058787155.1. Taxonomy (NCBI): domain Bacteria; kingdom Pseudomonadati; phylum Pseudomonadota; class Alphaproteobacteria; order Sphingomonadales; family Sphingobiaceae; genus Sphingobium; species Sphingobium sp. FW305-3-2-15-F-TSA7. Next base: position 101,959 of record NZ_JBYSZM010000006.1, read on the forward strand.
AGCTCCATGTCCCGCGGGAACGGTTCCGAGCTATAGGTCAGCAACTTGCGATCGGCTTCGCGCCGGTCGCCATAGGCGGCCGGGGTGCCGATCTGGGTGGTCCAGCGCGTGGCGGTTCCGGTGGTCGCGGAAAAATCCACGCCGTAACGGTCAGCACCGTCGGGGCCGGAGCGTCCGCCGGACAGCGAACCGCCCGCGCCCAGGCGGAATTGGGTGCGCTTCACGTCCGCCGGTGGCCATTGGGCCGTGGTCCGGAATATGCCCGCGCCCAGCACATAATAATGGATCGCGCGCACCACTGGCTTGCCGGCCCGGACATTGGCGATGAACGCCGAGATTCTGGTCCATTGATCCTCGAACGACGGAAGCGGCGGGGCCGTGTCGGGAAAGAAGGGATCGGTCAGGCGGTTGCCGCCATGCGTGTTGGCGGTGATCCACACCTCCATCGGCACGTCCGGAAGCGACCGATAGCGCGCGAGCGTGCCCTCCGCGGTGCCGGCATCCATCCAGCTTGCCCAATATTGGACCGGCACGCGCCTGCGCGCGATCTCCGCCAGCCGGGAAGCCGGGCTCGACGAGAACATGGTGAAGCCGTTCGCGCCCTTGTCGTCGCGAAATTCCGCGCGGCGATAATCGTCGGGTTTCCAGTGGCGCCGCGATGCGATCGCCTGGCGCAGCAGCGCATGATCGGTATCCTTGTCGACCGGCTGGAGGCGGGGCCAGAGGCGCGCGCAATCCTCGACGCGCGCGCCGCAATCGAATCCCTCTTTCGGGTCGAGCGACTTGCCATAGTCGCGCAGCAGCGTGTCGCCGCCCCACAGGCGCATCATCATGTCGTTGGCGACCCCGCCGGGCGCGAAGAGGTGGAGATACGCATCGAAATCGCTCGCCCGGATGACCGCGCCGGTCAGCCCCGCGGGCGATCCGGTCGCCAGATCGGCGGTGTCCGCCATGTAGGAGACGCCCTGCGCGAATATCTGTCCGTTCGACCACGGCCGGGTCTTCAGGTGCCTGATGATCACATCCATGTCGCGGATCTCGTCGGGACCGATCTCGACCATCCGGTCGCCGAAGGATGCGGTCGAGCCGCGCGTGTCGACGATCGCGACGACATAGCCCTGGTCCACCAGCGCGCGATATTTGCCGCCTTCGCCGTGGATGAAGGTTCCCGCGCGGCCATAGCGGGTCTGGACGAGCAGCACGGGGTGCTTCCCCTCGGCACGGCCACCGGGAAACCAGAGACTGACGGCGACACGCACCCCGTCGGGCATTGCAAGATAATAGGAACGGTCGCTCCAGCCGGCAGGGCGCGCCGTGGCGGCGGCCGGCTGTGCGAGGGGCGGGGGCGCGGCCGTCCCCGTGCCGCCGACGCTCCCCGCGAGCAGCAGGGAGGTTAATAGCGCGCACCGGGCGAGCGTGCCGCTCACGCCTGCCTGTCCCCTCATCCATCCCAATCGCCGCATGTCAGTCTCCGGATATGTCGTGGTGCGTCGAATGCGCGTGCCGTATAATTGAGATTGACCTCAAGTTTATAAATTTGCAAGAGACGATGATGTCGACCAGCCCCTTCGGCGCGAGCATGCGCCGGATTGCCGAGGACAAGCGTATGAAACCGACCGATCCCGCAGCCACGGTAGATACCGGTTCGCCGGGCGCTCCGCACGCGCACGCGCTTTCCCGGCGTGGCTTGTTCGGCCTGTCGGGCGCGCTGGCCTTTTCCGGCGCCATCGCTGCCCGCGGGCAGGCGGCGTCCGCGAGCGACCCGATTGCCGGGATCGTTCAACATGCGATGGAGCAGGGCCCGTTTCCCGGCATCGTCGTTGCGGTCCAGAAGGGCGATCGGACACTCTATCGCCAGGGCTTCGGCTATATCGACCTGGAGAACCGGATCGCGGCGACGCCGGAGGCGGTGTTCCCGATCGGATCGGTGACCAAGACGATGACCGGCCTTGCGATCATGCAGCTCGTCGCACAGGGCAGGATCGCTCTCGACGACGTGGCGGGCCAATATATCGACGGCCTGCCGGCGCCGGTCGCCGCGCTGCGGATCCGCAATCTCGCGGATCATAGTGCGGGCCTGGTCGGCTATCTCGATGTGCCGGGCTTTCCGCGCACGAGCCAGGATCCGATTACCCGGCAACAGGTCGTAGGCTGGTTCGCGAAACAGCCGCTTCAATTCGAGCCCGGGACGCGCTGGAGCTACAGCAATTCGGGCATCTACCTGCTCGGCCTGATCATCGAGAAAGTGTCGGGTCTCGGCTACGACCGCTATCTGCAGGACAATGTCTTCGCGCCGTTCGGAATGGCGAACAGTTCGATCACCGGCTGGGCCCGGCTGCAGCCGGGCCGGGCGCATGGCTACAGGCTTGGCCGCAATGGGCTCGAAAATGCGCAGCGCTACGATCCGCTGGTCGCCTTTTCGGCGGGGGCGGTGCTCTCGACCGTCGACGACATGCTCCGATATCGCCGCGGCGTGTTTGGCGACGGGCCGACTACAAAGGCGGTTCGCGGGCTCATCCTTCAGCGCGACCGGTTGAAGAGCGGCACGCTGCTTCCCTATTCGCTCGGCTGCCTCGCCATCGCCGATTTCGAAGGACACCGGAAGATCGGGCATCCCGGCGACATTTTCGGCTTCAGCGCGCAATATGCCTATTATCCCGACGACGACGTCACGATCGTGCTGCTTTCCAACATCCAATATGGCGGCATCTCGATCGTTTCGCTCGAACAGAAGATCGCGCGCGTGGTGCTGGGATTGCCCCAGCCCGTCATCGTCGATGCGCCGCTTTCCGCAGCCGATGCTGCGCGCTTCTCCGGCAGTTACGCGCTTGGCGAGATACGCTTCGCGGTCGATGCGATGCGCTTCGCCGTCAAGGACGGCGGGCTGCAGGTCGGATTCGTCAAAGGCGGCGATAGCGGCCCCGGGATTCCGTTGCGCTATCAGGGCAGGGGCGAATTCGTGTCGCGTTACGACGACGAGCAGCGCTTCCGGTTCGAAGGTGCCGGCCGGCAGCGCAGGGTTTTCATGTCGTCCTACGGCTCGGTCTTCGAAGCGGTGGCGATTCCCTGAATGTCCTTATGGAGCGAGCCATGCGGCGAGCGCTGCGACGGGTTCGGCAAGGCCGTCCGGCGCCGGCTCGTCGGGATAGAAGATGCGCAGCCAGATCAGACTGCTGGCGTCGGCGACGACATCGTCGTCGGCGCCCATCTCCGTCAGCAGTTCGAGCAGGCTGGGATCGGGATAGACGATCAGCTTGCGCACCAGTTCGTCCATCATGCCGCCGAGCAGATAGGCGGCGAGCATGGGGACGCCGGGACCGGTGCCGCGACGACGGCGCACGCCCTCGGCGACGCGCTGATACCAGACCCGGTTGGCGTCCTGGCTGAGCCGGGCGAATTCCGGCGTCTCGTCCCCGACCTGGAGGATGCAGCGCATGAGTCCGGCATTGGCGCGGCATACCGAGATCCAGCGACGGTTGGTCAGCCGGATCGAATCATAGGCCGTCCGATCGCCGTCGCGCGGCGTTTCGAGATTGAAGAAGTTTTCCAGCAGGTCCGTAAGGACAGTGACCGCGGCGTCGGTCTTGTCCTTGAAGTAAACGTAAAAAGAACCCTCGGCCATTTCGGCGGTCTCGGTAACATCCGAGACACGCATCGCATGATAACCCTTCTTCTCAAGAACTTTTGCAGTCGCAATCTTGATGCGATCACGCGTTCTCAACCCCTTTTGCTTAGGAGGGTCGTTGCGATATGTGGCTTCGAGGTGCTCGATATAAGATAGATTCATGGATTCATCTTGAAAAAATGGGATGCGAGCATTCTTGCCGATTGACGTTGGTTATAAATGAGGCCAATCTCAAAAAATGCAACCCCTGATGGGAAATCAATGACTCACACAGCCGTCACTCAGCCAAGCGCCTCGCTGCAACCCGGCGACCAGCTTGGTCCCTCGGAGTGGATCGAGGTCACCCAGAGCATGATTAGCCAGTTCGGCGTCATCACAAAAGACCCCGATCCGATGCACATCGATCCCGAATGGGCGCGGTCGAACGGTCCTTATGGCGGGCCGATCGCTTTCGGCTTCCTCACGCTCGCGCTGCTGACCCATATGCTGCACGAAGCGGTCGGCACCGACCCGCAGGCGGAGCGGCGCGAGCCGGGGCATTTCCTCAACTATGGTTTCAACCGCGTGCGCTTCATCGCGCCTGTCCGGGCCGGCGATCGGGTGCGCGGACATTTCCAGGTGAGCGAGAAAGTCGCCGACGAACAGGATCGCTGCCTCACCACCTTCGCCTGCCGGATCGAGATCGAGGGTGGCGAGCGCCCGGCGCTGATCGCCGAGTGGCTGTCGATCGCCGTTCCGCCCGAAAAGGACTGAACGTGACGTCGCGCGGAGTGTTCAACGGCCGCGAAACGGGCTTGTACGCGATCGGATCCTTCGGCACGGGCGCTTTCTCGACGGTGCCGACCGTGCTGCTCCTTTATTTCTGTACCGAGATCGTCGGGATTCCCGCGGCCACCGCGGCGCTGATCGTCTTTGTCCCCAAATTATGGACCCTGTTCTGGGATCCGTTCGTCGGGGGATGGTCCGACCGCACGGTGAGCCGCTTCGGGCGGCGGCGGCCCTTTCTCGTCGCTGGTGCGGCCGGGACCGGCATCGCGTTCGCCCTGCTGTTCGCGCCGCCGCCGATGGCGCCGGCGGGCCTCTCGCTCTGGGTGGGGCTGAGCTATCTCGCGCTCGTGACCTTCTATGCCCTTTTTGCGGTTCCCTATGTCGCGCTCCCGGCCGAATTCGCCAGGACCGCGTCGGATCGGTCGCGCCTCGTGGGCTGGCGCATGGCCGCGGCCATGATCGGCGTGCTCGCGGGGGCCTCGCTTGCGCCCATGCTCGTCGCCGCGGCCGGCGGCGGGCGGACCGGCTATGCCGTCATGGCGCTTTGGCTCGGCGCGACGTGCGCGATATCGATGCTCGCGCCCCTGTTCGTCCTGAGCGGCCGCGACGGGCCCGTGGCGACGGCGACGGTCGAGCGTGGGGCGCTATGGCGCCAAATGCAGGCCGCCGTCCGCGACCGCGCGTTCCGATGGCTGGTGATCGCCTATATCCTCATGCTTGCCGCTGCCGGAATCATGTCGGCCTCGGCGCCTTATCTTGTCGTTCACGCGCTTTCGCGGAACGAGGCGGATATCGGCGTCGCGCTCGGAATCATGCTGGTCGCCACCAGCCTGACCGCGCCCGTGCTTGCATGGGCCGGCCGCCGTTGGGGCGAGGCTCCTGCGCTGACCGTATCGATCCTCGCTTATATCCTCGCCGCCGCGATCGTGGCACTCGCGGCGAGATACCATCATTGGCCGATGATGCTGGCCGGGTTCGCGCTGGCGGGGCCGGCATTCGCCGGGCTGCAGGTTCTCCCCTATACGATGGTGGCGCACCTGATCCATGCCCGTGCGGCCGCGGGAACCGCGGCGGAAGGGACGCTGACGGGCATGTGGACCGCTGCGGAGAAGATCGGCCTTGCCCTGGGGCCGCTCGCCACGGCGCTCGCGCTCGCGATGGTCCAACGGGATTATGCGGGCGGACTGGCGGGGTTCGTCATGCTGGCGACCGCGGCGCTCGGCATGCTTTCGATTCCCTTGCTGCGACTGGCGGGACAGTCATGACCGACCTGCCACCACCGCTGCCCCGGATCAGCGATTATGCCGGCTGGCACGCGAGGCTGCGGCCGGATGCGGTCGCGCTCAAGCTGGACGACCGCGCCTGGACCTATGCCGAGCTGTCGGCCGCTGTGGACCGGCTGGCATGCGCGCTGCTCGCCGCCGGCATCGGCAAGGGCGATCGCGTTGCCACGCTCCAGCCGCCGCATCCGGCCTATCTGGTCGATTTTCTGGCGACCGCCTCGATCGGCGCGATCTGGGTGGGGCTCAACCCGCGCTACCGGCTCGAGGAACTGTCGCATGTCCTCACGGATTCGGAGCCGGCCATCCTCTTGGGCCGAAGGCATATCGGCGATCGCTGTTACGACACCGAACTGGCGGCGCTCGCGGCCACCTGCCCCTCGCTTGGGCGTATCATCCTCCACGACAGTGTCGACGGTCCGCCGGGGACCGAGCCGATGGCGGCGTTCCTGCAGTCCGGCGACGGTATCGGGAAGGGCAGGCTGGACACCGCGCGTGCCGGCTGTGGCGGCCGCGATCCGTGCCTGATCGTCTACACGTCGGGATCGACGGGTGCGCCGAAGGGCGCGCTGCTGCATCATGCTGGCCTGAGCCAGTTCAGCCTTGCGCAGAACGACCTTTGGCCATTCCCGTCGCTTCGGGTGATCAATTATTTTCCGATCAACCATGTCGGTTCCGTCGTCGACTGCAGCCTGCCCTGCCTCGTCGCCGGCGGTACGACGATCTTCATGGAAAAATTCGATCCGGCCGAATGCCTGAGGCTCATGGCGCGGGAACGGGTGACATTATGGGGTTCGGTGCCGAGCACCTTTCCGATGATCCTCGATCTTCCCGACTTTGCGGATCACGATCTTTCGGCGGTCGAGCTGATCATATGGGGCGGGGCGGCGATGAGCGGGGATGTGATCGCGCGCCTGGCGGCACTGGGGCCGGCGCTCGCGACCAATTACGGGATGACCGAAACCACCAGCGCGATCACCGCCATAGCGCCGACGCGCGACCTGGAACGGCTTGCCAATTCCGTCGGCCCGGCGTTTCCGGGCGTCGAGATCAGGCTGTGCGGCGCGGACGGCGCGCCGGTCGGGCAGGGTGAGGTCGGTGAGGTCCAGGCGCGATCGGCGCTGAATTTCCTGGGATATTGGCGCAGGCCCGATGCGACGGTCGAGGCGTTCACCAGCGATGGCTATTTCCGCACCGGCGACCTGGCGGTGCTGCGGCCCGACGGATGCTATCGGATCGTCGGGCGCATCAAGGAGATGTACAAGTCCGGCGGCTACAACGTCTATCCGCGCGAAGTCGAAGCGGTGCTCGAATCGCATCCCGCGGTCGAGGCCGCAGCCGTGGTCGCCATGCCGGATCCGATATGGCAGGAAGTCGGCATCGCCTTCGTCACGCTCGGCGCGCCCGTCGACCCCGCCGATCTCTATGCCTGGTGCCGCGCGCGCCTCGCCAATTACAAACTTCCCAAGCGCATCGAGATCGAGCGCGTGCTGCCGCTGCTTCCGATCGGCAAGATCGACAAGGCGGCGCTTCGGCGGCGGCTGGGTTGAGCGGAGGGGGCTGATCCGCTGCACGTGAAGAAAAGCCTGACGAGATGATCGAGCCCCAAAACCCGCTCATCCCGAGCGAAGTCGAGGGACTAAGCCGAGCGCAGCCGAGGCTGATGGCGCAGTTGGTCCTCGGCTTCGCTCGGACGGCTCCCTCGACTTCGCTCGGGACAAACGGAGGGTGCCGCGGGGCCCCGCCATTGCGGCAGGCACTTGCGCCATCGATCAGAAGTTCACCCGATATTCGACGCCATAGGTGCGCGGTTCGCCCAGTGTGATCAGTTTCTGGCCGTTGAGTGTGTTGTCATAAAGGTCGAAGAGCCTGGTCATATAGGTCTTGTCGGTCACATTCTTGCCGAACAACGAGACGCGCCAGCGGTCGTTGCCGGATGCCAGCGTCATCCGCAGGTTGAGCAGCCCATAGGCGCCGACGCGACCGTCGGGATCGTTGTTGGTGGTCAGATAGCTGCGGCCACGAAGCTGATATTCCGCCTGGACCGTCAGCGGGCCGATGCCCGTCGGCACCGTATATTCCGCATGGATGTCGCCGGTATAGGCCGGGGCGAAGGGAATGAAGCGCAGCGGTTGCCCGTCCGGAAGCAGCCCTTCCTCATATTTCGCGCCCTGCACCGCGATATTGCCGCCCATCCGCAGCCGATCGCTGATACGCGCATCGACTTCGATCTCGACGCCCCGGCTATGGGCGCGGCCGGCATTGAGGATGATCGGATTGAAGAAGGTGGTCGCGGGATTCTGCGTGGTGATCTGGATGTCGTTCCAGCGCATCGCATAGACGGCCGCGTTGATCGAGAGGCGGCGGTCGAACAATTCGGCCTTCAATCCGGCCTCGTAGTTCCAGAGCGATTCGGGGCCGAATGCGATGCCGTTGGCGTCGCCCAGCGCGTCGTTGAAACCACCGCTCTTGAAGCCCTTCGACGCGGTGAGATAGGTCATCAGCGTCGGCGAGACACGGAAACGGATATTGGCGTTCGGCGTCAGCCGGCCCCAGCTGTCCTTCGCGACGATCGTCGCGCTGCCGCCGAGGATCGAGAGCGGATCCGTCTGGACATAGTGGATCCGCTTGCTGTCATGCGTGTATCGTGCGCCGAGCGTGACATCGATGCGGTCGCTCAGCGCCAGCGTGCCGCTGGCGAAGATTGCCTTGCTGATCGTCTTGAGACGCCCGGTCGATCCGATGATCGAACCGCTCAGGCTGGGATCGCCGAAAATGGCAGCGGTCGCGGAGCCGAGCTCGATGAAGCTCTGATTGTCGGTATCCTGGTCGAGATAATAGAGGCCGCCGAGCAGGCTGACCGGCCCGATGCTCCCGCTGATGCGAAGTTCGTTGGAGAAACGCTTCACCCGCTCGGGGTCGCCGTCATAGGTTATGGCGAGCTGGCACCGGCAGGTGTCGGTGCGACTGTAATAGTCGTGCTCGCGATAGGCGGCGATGTCGACGATATCGATCCCGCCCAGCCGGGTTCGGAAATTCGCCGACACGCCGGTGGAATGCAGCCGCTCCTTGCTGGGCGTGTTGGCGATCACGCGCCGATCGAACGGATCGGCGTTGAGGGCATATCCCTGCGCCTGAAGCAGTTGCGTAACCAGCGCCGCCGGGTTGTAGCGCAGCGTCTCGAACACCAGCGTCTCCTGATGCGCTTCGGCATGGTCGACGCTGAGCAGCAGCTCGGTATCGGCCGCGGGCGTGAAGAGGAGCTGCGCGCGGCCGGACCAGACATCGTGATCGTTGACGTCGCGGTTGAGGAAGATGTTGCGTTCATATCCGTCGCGGAAATCCCGGACCAACGCGATCTTGGCGCTGAGCAGGCCGTCCACCAGCGGTCCCGAGAGCGAGCCGGCGAGCCGCGTTCGGTCGTAATTCCCGAAGATTCCGCTGAATGAAGCCTTCAGCTCGTCGCTCGGCCTTTCGGTCGTGATGTTGATGACGCCGCCGATCGTGTTGCGGCCGTAAAGCGTGCCCTGTGGTCCGCGCAGCACTTCGACCTGCGCGATGTCGTAAAGGTCGAGATTCGCGCCCGCGCCCTGCCCGACAAAGACCTCGTCGACATAATAGCCCACCGCGGGATCGGCGCCCGCCGAGCCCGCCGAGCCGACGACGCCGCGCAGCGAGGTGGGGGAGAGTTTCATGTCGCCGAAATCGCCATAGTTCAGGCCCGGCGTGACCTTCGCCACGTCCGCGAGGCTGTCGATCCCGCGCCGCTGCAGTTCCGCTGCGGTCAGCGCGGTGATCGAGATCGGCGCATCCTGCAGCCGTTCGCGGGTCTTTCGCGCCGTGACGATGATGTCTTCGCTCGCATCGACCCCCGATGCCTGGTCGCGTGCCTCCTGCGCCGCTGCCGGTCCGCCGATTGCGCAGGTCGCGACGATGGCTGCGGTGGAAAACCAGAAGTGGCGCATGGTTATGATCCTCCCATTTATCGAAGTTGAGATCATACTCATTTTTCTCTTGACTGGAAGCGGTAATCGCCGTTCCATTGTGGCCATGCCGAGCAGGGTTTTTCCTACCGACCGGAAACGCCGGCGGCTGCCACTCGGATTGGGGGTCAGACAATGAAGATCGCGAACATGGTCCGTTTCGGGGGAAGCTGCCTCGTCCTGGCCACAGCCATGACATCCGGACTTGCGGTTGCGCAGGAGAGGCCGGGACAGGCCACCGGCGCGGACAATGAGCTGGAGGAGATATTGGTGACCGCCCAGCGGCGTACCCAGGGCCTTCAGGATACGCCGCTTTCGATCAGCGCGCTCACCGCGAAGACGCTTGAGAATGCGGGCGTGGGGCGTGTCGAGGATATTTCGAACGCGCTGCCCAACGTCTATGTCGCGCCCCGCGAACTGCGCACCACGTCGATCGCGATCCGCGGCATCTCGGCGGATCTCAACAATCCCGGGCTCGACCAGAGCGTCGGCGTCTATGTCGACGGCGTCTATATGGGGCGCGCCGCGACCATCAATTCCAACCTGTTCGATCTCGAGCGGATCGAGGTTCTGCGCGGGCCGCAGGGGACGCTCTACGGCCGCAACACCATCGCCGGCGCGGTCAATATCCTCACGCGCCGCCCGAATGCCGATGCGCGCGCCGCGGCCAGCCTCAGCTATGGCAATTACGATGCGATGCGCGCGAACGCGGTCGTCAGCGGCCCCCTGTCCGGCACGGTCTTCGCCAGTGCGGCAGTGTCGCTCGACCGCCGCGACGGCATGGTCCGGAATATCGCCACCGGCACGCGGCTCGACGATCTCGACGGCCTCGGCGGGCGGATGACTCTCGTCTATGATTCGGGCGGCGACTGGGATTTCGCGCTGCGTGGCGATATCTCGCGCGATCGCACCCATTCCGGCGCCTATGATATTTTCAACAATGGCGCCTTTACCGGCGCGCCCTTCGCCGATGCCGATCCCGATGACCGAACCGTCGCCCAATCGACCGACACCACGCAGAATCGCGACGTTTACGGCGCCTCGGGCGAGTTCAATCTGCGGACCGGCGGCGGCACGCTGACGTCGATCACCGCGATACGCGGCTATAAATGGAACAACATCCAGGACAATGACTATACGGTGCTCGACATGCTCGACACCGGTATCCGCGAGCGTCAGAGCCAGTTCTCGCAAGAGCTGCGCTTCGCGAGCGATGTCGCGGATCGTTTCAGCTATGTGGCGGGCCTCTATTATTATCATCAGTCGCTCGACACGACGTCGCTCGTGGTGATCGGCCCCGATCTCGGCATCTATCCGACACGCACGAACGCGACGATTCAGGCGAATGTCGATACCGACAGCTATGCCGCGTTCGGGCGTGCCGTCTATCGCTTCACTGACAGGCTGAGCCTGGCGGCGGGCCTCCGCTACACGCACGAACGCAAGACGCTCGACTTCGCGCAGACTGGCGATCCGTTCGGCATCATCGCGGCGACGATCGCGCCGCGCCATCTGAAGCGCAGCGAAGGCAAGGTTTCGCCGTCGGTCAGCATGGAATGGCGCCCCCGCGCCAAGCTGCTCGCCTATGCGACGTTCAGCCAGGGCTATAAATCGGGCGGCTTCAACGTCTTTTCCGTGACGCCCACCAACAGTGCCGAATACCGGCCCGAATCGGTCAATAATTACGAGCTCGGCCTGAAAAGCGAGTTTCTCGACAGCCGGCTGCGCATCAACGCTTCGATATTCTACATGGACTATACCGACCTGCAGCAGAATCAGCTCATCTCGACGGGCGGCGGGATCGCGCAATTCCAGACCTCGAACGCGGCCAAGGCACGCAGCAAGGGCTTCGAGATTGAGGTTTCGGCACTGCCGGTGCGGCAGCTCCAGCTGACCGCGAGCTATGGCTATGTCGACGCGGTCTTCGAATCCTATCCCAACGCCAATGCGGCCGGCGCCGACTATACCGGAAACAGGCTCCCGCTGGCGCCTCGGAGTACGCTCAGCGGCGCCTTCGAATGGACCCAGCCGCTTGGCGGCAGCCTCCAGCTCTTCCTGCGCGGCGAGGCGAGCCATCGCAGCCGGTTCTTCTTCGCATCGGACAACGCCTATGCATCCGGTGCGCTGACCCTGCTCAATGCGCGGATCGGCATCGGCCCCGAAAGCGGCGCGTGGCGCCTGTCGGCATGGGCGCGCAACCTGACCGACGAAACCTATGTGACCAACCGCTTCAGGGGGGCGGTGGTGCCCGGCCAGGTCGCGCAGTCGCTGGGGCCGCCGCGCACCTATGGCGCCGAAATGCTGGTCAAATTCTGAGGATCTACGAATGGACCGCACAGATATCGCCGGCCTGACGAGCGTCGCGGCCACATTGGCGGCGGGCGAGGCGCCGGACCGTTTCAGGGATCCGCTTGCCGAACTGCGCCGGCTGGGCCTCGATCATCATGCCGCGGAGCTCGACAGCTATGGCTTTACGATCGTCGAGCCGGAGCGCGTGGCACCCGCCGGTTTTGCCGAGGACCTGCTCCGCGCGGTGCTGGCGATCGCCGAGCGGCACTCCGGCCAGGCGCTCGACCCGGCCAATGCCGAAAGCCATGCCGGCGGGTCGGCCTGGGGCCAGCATCTCTTCTACCTGCTGCTCGAGGATCCGATCTTCGAACAGGCGATGATGAACGAAACGGTGCTCGCGCTGATCACCTATCTGCTCGGTGAAAGCTGCGTGCTGAGCAGCATGAACTCGATCCTCAAGGGGCCGGGCACGGACCACCTGATCCTGCATTCGGACAGCGCGATGGTGCCGGCGCCCTATCCGGCCTATGCGCAGGTCGCCAATGCCACCTGGCTGCTGACCGATTATGATCGCGACCGGGGCGCGCTCAGCTTCTGGCCCGGCAGCCACAAATTCTGCCGTCCGCCGACCACGCGGGAAACGACCGACATCGACCGATTCGTGCCGGTGACCGCGCCGGCCGGATCATTGGTCGTCTGGCACGGCAACACCTGGCATGGCGCCTTTCCGCGGCGGGTGCCCGGGTTGCGCGTCAACCTGATCCTCTATTTCTGCCGGATCTACATGCAGACCCAGGAATGGTATCGCGAACGGGTGAGCGACGAGGCGCTGGCGCGCAACACCGGGCGCTTCCGCCACCTGGTCGGGCTCGAAAATCCCTATCCCTTCGGGGCGGAGGGCGCTCCCATCGAACGGATCGGCCGTTTCAATTCGCTTGCCCGCACACAGGGGGGCTGAATGGGCGTGCTCGCAGGACAATTGTGCCTCGTCACCGGGGCGACGCGCGGTATCGGCCTGGCGATTGCTCGGGCGCTCGGACGCGAAGGCGCCCGCCTCGTCGTGACCGGACGATCCGCTCAGGGCGCCGCCGAGGCCGAACAGGCGCTGCGTGCCGACGGCATCGACGCGCTCGGCGTCGCCCATGATCTGGCGGACGTCGATGGTGCCGAAGCGTTCGTCGCCGATATCGGCCGCCGCTGCGGTCCGATCGACGTGCTGTTCAACAATGCCGGCACCAGCTGGGGCGCACCGGCCGAATCCTATCCGCTTGAGGGGTGGAACAAGGTCGTCCAGATCAACCTGACCGGAACCTGGGCGCTCACCCGCGCCGTCGCGGCCGGCGGGATGATCGATCGCGGCGCCGGCTCGATCGTCATGATCGGCTCGATTGCCGGCCTGGGCGGGGTATCGCCCGATGATGTGCCGACGGTCGCCTATAATGCGACGAAGGCCGCGCAGATCAATCTGGTCAAGAATCTCGCGGCCGAATGGGGGCCGTTGGGATTAAGGGTCAACGCGATCCTGCCGGGCTGGATGCCCACCAGGATGACCCGTGCCACGCTGACGGAGCGGGGCGATGTGCTCACCGCGCGCGTGCCGATGCGCCGGCTCGGTGATCCCGACCGCGATATCGCGGGTCCGGCGCTTTTCTTCGCGTCCGATGCGTCGCGTTATGTGACCGGCCAGGCGCTCTGCGTCGATGGCGGCCTGTCAGCGCTGGTCGGATGACATGTTCAGCCGAGCTTGACCGCGGTTCCTGAAACCGAGACCATCAGCATCGATCCGTTCTGGCCGATCACTTCGTAATCGATGTCGATGCCAATCACCGCGTCGGCGCCCAGATCGCGCGCTTCGGCCTGAAGTTCGCCGAACGCCTCGCGCCGGGCGTCGCGCAGCGCGCCTTCATAGGCGCCCGATCGGCCGCCGACGATATCGCGCACGCTGGCGAACAGATCCTTGAAGATATTGGCGCCGACGATGACCTCTCCGGTGACGATCCCGAGATAGGCGCTGACGGCCCGTCCCTCGATCGCGGTGGTGGTAGTAAGAATCATCGTCGGCTCCTGTTTCGTGCGGGAACTCAGTCGAGCCCCAGCGCCGCCTTGTAGGTATCGAGCAAAGCTTCCATTTCCTGACGGTCATGGGGCTGCATCTTCCTCAGGCGGACGATCTGGCGCATGATCTTGGCGTCATAGCCGCTGCCCTTGGCTTCGGCATAGACGTCGCGAATGTCGTCGGCGATGCCCTTCTTCTCTTCTTCGAGGCGCTCAACCCGTTCGATGAGCAGCCGCAACTGATCGGCTGCGACATTGTCGCTCATGTGATTCTCCGGTTCGATTGAAACGCGCTGTTAGGCGAGGCGAGGGCCGGGCTCAAGAGTCGTGCGACGGCATCGTCATCGATGGCGGGTCGCTGGCTGGAAAGCTCTCGTCGAGCGCTTCGTCGAGCATCGCCTCGCGATGGTTGCGCGTCATGCTTTCCTCCATCCGCGCAATCTGTTCGGGCGTCGCCTCGATCTGATGAGTCGCCTTCCACTGGGCATAGGGCATGCCATAGACCGCTTCGCGCCCGGCCGTCTTGTCGAACGCGCCGTCGCTTGCTTCGGCCAGCCAGTCGCCCAGGCAGTTGCGGCAGAATCCGCTCAGCCCCATCAGATCGACATTCTGCGCGTCGGTGCGATGCCGCAAATGGCGGACCAGCCGGCGAAATGCCTTGGCGGCCACCGTATCGTCGATCTCGTCGATCGTCATCGTCTTTTCTCCAGCCTGGCCCAACATGATGTCTGCCGAGATCGGCGCGACAAGGGCGTTGATCTATCGGACATAAGAGCTAAGCCCCGTAACGGACAATCCCGGAGCCCATGTGACGAGCATAATCGCCCCCCGCCAACGCAAAGTCCGTGTCCTTGCGACGCTTGGCCCCGCCAGCAACACGCCGGAGATGATCCGCAAGCTCTTCCTGGCGGGCGCGGACGCGTTCCGTATCAATATGAGCCATGGCAGCCATGAGGGTCATGCCAAGGTGATCGCGGCGATCCGCGACCTCGAGCGCGACCTCGGCCGGGCGATGACGGTGCTCGTCGATCTGCAGGGTCCCAAGCTGCGCGTCGGCCGCTTCGCCGGCGGATCGACCATGCTCGACACCGGCACGCGCTTCGTGCTCGACCGGGACAAGGCACCCGGCGATGCGACTCGCGTCAATCTGCCGCATCCCGAGATTTTCGCGGCGCTGGAGCCCGGCGCCCGGCTGCTGCTCGATGATGGCAAGCTTGTGCTGCGCGTCCGCGCGGTCGAGAAGGACCGGATCGAGACCGTGGTCGAGACCGGTGGAAAATTGTCCGACAACAAGGGATTGAACGTCCCCGACGTGATCGTGCCGATGGCGGCGCTCACCGAGAAGGATCGCAAGGATCTGAGCTTCGCGCTCGAACAGGGCGCCGACTGGATCGCGCTCAGCTTCGTCCAGCGGCCCGAGGATGTCGCGGAGGCGCGCCAGCTGATCGGCGGCAAGGCGGCGCTGCTTGCCAAGATCGAGAAGCCGGCCGCGATTGAGCGGCTCGACGGCATCCTCGAACTTGCCGATGCCGTGATGGTCGCCCGTGGCGACCTGGGTGTCGAGCTGCCGCCCGAGGAAGTGCCGCGTCTGCAGAAACGGATCGTCGAATCGGCGCGCCGTCTCGGACGCCCGGTGGTGGTGGCGACGCAGATGCTCGAATCGATGATCACGGCGCCGACCCCGACGCGCGCCGAGGTCTCGGATGTCGCCACCGCGGTCTATGACGGCGCGGATGCGGTGATGCTCTCCGCCGAATCGGCGGCGGGCGCCTGGCCCGAAGAATCGGTCGCGATGATGGACAAGATCGCGCGCGCGGTGGAGGCCGACCCCGCCTATACCGACCGCATCCATTTCACAGAGACCAGGCCCGATCCGACCACCGCCGATGCGCTCGCCGAGGCGGCCGGGCAGATCGCGGTCACCGTTTCGGCGTCCGCGGTGATCTGCTTCACCAGTTCGGGCTCGACGCCGCGCCGGATTGCGCGCGAACGGCCCAGCGTGCCGCTGCTCGTGCTGACGCCCAAGGTCTCGACCGCGCGGCGGCTGGGGCTGCTCTGGGGCGTGCATGCGGTGCGCACGCGCGACGTCGCCTCGTTCGAGGAAATGGTCGCCAAGTCGAAGCGCATGGCGCTGCGCCACGGCATTGCCGGCGCAGGGGATCGCGTGATCCTGATGGCGGGTGTCCCCTTCGGCACGCCGGGCTCGACCAATGTGCTCCACGTCGTCCGCCTGACCGGCGAGGAGCTCAAAAACTACAAACATGCGGATTGAAGCGATTTGTGATTCGATGTCGAACGATCTGTCGGCTTCGGTGAGGACGGGGGCATCGCATGGGCCGCAGCTTTCGCCGGGGTGATATGGGCTGGGCGTTGATCGGGATTCTGGGCCGGGCGCGTTACGGCAGTCGCGCGAGTGCCCGCCTGGCATCGGTGTCGTCGGGTTCCATGGCCAGATAGGCGGCATAGGCCTGTTTTGCCGCATCGCTCCGGCCCGCGACGCGATAGCCGGAAGCGAGGCTCAGCAGTGCGGCGGAAGACTCTGGAAACAGCGCGCGATTAAGCGACAACAGTGCCAGCGCGGTCGCATCCTGCCGGCGATGCAAGGCCTTCAGGCCCGCAAGGTCGATTACTATCTCGCGAAGCGCCTCGCCCCGCGTCCGCGCGGCTGCCAGCCCGGCCGCTTCGCCGTTCGCGATCGCGATGTCGACGACCGCTCTCGTCCGCCAATAGGCGCGCGTCGCGCCGCTTTCGCCGACCAGTTCGCGTTTCAGCCAGTTGGCGATATCGAAATAGGCGTCGACGTCGCAATTGGTGAGGATCACCGCGACGATGCCGAGATCCTCGAAGATCATCAGCTCGTTCGCGATGCCGTAATGGCCGCCCGAATGACCGATGATGCGGTGACCGTTCACCACGTCCTCGCTTACGCCATAGCCATAGCGCCCCTTGGCATAGTCGACCCGGCCCTGCGTCATCGCCTCGGTCGTCGCCTTGCCGAGCAGCCGATGCGACACCAGGGCTTCGGCAAAGCGGTGAAGATCGCCCGCCATGGCATAGCTTCCTCCCGCCGGACTGCCACGCCGCCCCATCATCAATATGTTGCTCTGCCATGCGCCGGGACGATCGAGCGAACGCATATAGCCGGTGGCGACGCGCGGCGCGGCCATGTCGAGTTCCAGGAAATCGGCCCCCGTCATTCCCAGCCGCGCAAAGATGGTGCGGCGGATATGATCATAATAATCCGCGCCGGTCACAGCCTCGATCACCAGCCCGAGCACGACATAGCCGGCGTTGCTGTAGGAGAAGCGCGTGCCGGGTGCGAAGTCCGGCGCCTTGCCGGCGAAGAGCGGTAGATGATCGGCGAGCCTGTCGAGCGGTACGCTGGCGGCGCGGCTATGGCCTTCCTCGTAGTTGCCGAGCCCGGACTGGTGGGTCAGGAGCTGCTCGATCGTCACGCTTTCCGCCACTGCACGGTTGGGATAATCCGGAAGATACCGGATCAGCCTGTCCCCGATCGCGATCTTGCCCGCCTCGACGAGTTGCATGATCGCGGTCGCGGTGAACATCTTGCCGATCGACGCGAGATTGAAGCGCGTGTCCGTCCGGTTGCGGGCGCCGGTGCCGCGCTCGGCGAACCCATAGGCCTTGTGGAAGAGGATCCTGCCGCGTTCCGCGAGCAGCACCGTGCCGGTGAAGTCATCCTCGGCGGCGAGTTTCGCGAGATGCGTGCCCAATTTGTCGGCGAGCGCCCCGCTGGCGGGTGCCGCCGCGAGGGGACGGGGAGCGAGCGCCAGCCCCGCCGCTCCGCCGATCAGGGCGCGCCGTCCGATGGCGAGGGCATGGCCGGGCGAGGCGAAGGAATCGCGCATTTCGAGGAACCTCGCAAACTTGACCTTCCAGCGAGAATAGGTAAGCACTTACATATGTCAACTGCCAAAGCCGGAACCCTTCCCGCCGATTATTCGCGAAGCTGTGGTGGCGCCGCGCTGGGCGCCCGCCTTCGCCGCCTCTCCGAGGCGATCGACCGGGATGCCGCGCTGGCGTATCGGGATGTCGGCATCGAATTCGAACAGCGCTGGTTCGGGCTTCTCAACCTGCTCGATCTCTATGGTCCGCTGGCGGTCGGCCAGATCGCGGCCGCTCTCGGCATCAGTCACGTCGCGGTGAGCCAGGCGCGGACGTCGCTCGAGGCGCGCCAGTTCGTCGCTGCGCAGCCGGATAGCAACGATGCCCGTCGGCGCCTGCTCAGCCTTACGGAAGAGGGCAATGCCCTGGTGGCGTCGCTCCGTCCTTTGTGGAACCGGATGGACCGAGCGGCGCGTGCGCTGAACGAGGAGGCCGGGGATGTCGTGAAGGCGCTCGACACCCTCGACAAGGCGCTTGCCCGACGCTCCTTGTTCGATCGCATTTCCGAACAGGTGGATTGACCTGCGCACCCCTCAACTCACTCCGCCGCCGCGGCGCGGGGGCGTTGACTCACATTGCGCTCGCGCCATTGTCGGGTGGTGACCCGATCCGAGCTTCTTGCCGCCATGGCCGTGATCGCCGAGCCGGCCGCCCATGATGACGAGTGGGTCGAAGCGCTTCGCAGCATCGGTTTCAGCGAAGCCCAGGCGTGTCGCGCCGTCTCGTTCATTCCGAGCGGCCTGAGCCGTCCCCTGCTCGAAAGACTGGGCGTCACCGTGTTGCCGGACATCGCGTCGATTCCGCTGGGTGGCGGAAAAAAGTGGATGGAGATTCGGCTGTCCGATCAGCCGGAATTTGTCGCGGCGGTTTCGGGCGCGCGCGAGCATTTCGAGAATGCCTGCCTGCCCCATCACCTGTTCGAGACGATAGTGCTCCGAAGCGCCGAAGTTGACGTCATCTCCAGAGCGCTGGATGCCGGCGTGGACGTTCGGGATGGAGCAGTCGCGTCGGCGTTTCAAGATATGAGCCTGGCGCGATATGTGGTGCGCCCGTCTCGGCTCTTCGCCATTTCGCGACTGTTCACGCGCGTGTGGCGTCGGAGCAGTTGAAGGGATTGATCGCCTTTCCCGTTCGGGCTGAGCCTGTGTCGGGATAGCGCGCCAGCTCTCGTATCCCATTCGGGCTGAGCCTGTCGAAGCCCTGTTCTTCTATTTCGGTGTCAAGGAAGGACGGGGGCTTCGACAGGTTCAGCCTGAACGGGTGTTGGCATTCGCCGGGATCACCCCCGTCGCTCCAGCGAAAGCTGGAGCCTATGCAATCTTTCCGCTTCGGTGGTGTTGGCGGCATCGCATGGACCCCAGCTTTCGCTGGGGTGACGTGGGTTTTGGAAGTGGTGGGAACTGGTCGGAGTCCGTTTCGCGCCGTCCAAATCCCGTCCCACACGTCGCCCCAGCCCTTCCACTGCCCGCCAGGGCGGGTGCTCAGGATGAACCTCGCCTTTGGCGAGGGCTGGGGTCTGCCAACCAGATCGTGCTGAATCGCGTTCGGGTCAGGCCGAGTCGAAAATGGTGCCGCCCGAGAACCGGCGCGCAGCGTACTCCAGTACGTGAGCACCGGAAGCGCAGGGCGGCGCCATTCGCAGCCCGGCCTCACCCGAATGCAGGACGCACAAACGCATCGAGCGCCCGACCCGGTGGGGTGGGGCGCTCGACGAGGATCAAGACCGGACGCCGAAGCGCCCGACCGATGCTTCAGCCCTGGCGGGCCTTGAAGCGGCGGTTGGTCTTGTTGATCACATAGGTACGGCCGCGACGACGAATCACGCGGTTGTCCCGGTGACGGTCTTTGAGCGACTTCAGTGAATTGCGGATCTTCATGGCGAAACGCTTCCGGCTTCTCGAATTGTCGGGAAAAACGAGGCGCCGCCCTATGTCGGGGTCAGGCGGAAGTCAAGTCTCGCGCGCCGCTTTTCGCCTCGGCAGCGCGGCTTTTCGAGAGTTTCGCTTCCCAGGCGAGGGCGTCGGCGACGATCCGGTCGAGCGACGCGAATCGGGGCTGCCATCCCGAGCGTTCGATCAGCGCGGCATTGTCCGCGACCATCATCGCGATGTCGCCGGGGCGGCGCGCGACGATGCGATGCGTGACCGGCCGCCCCGATGCGCGCTCGACCGCCTCGATCACCGCACGTACCGAATGGCCGCTGCCATAGCCGCAATTGAGCACATGGCTGGACGCGGGATCGTCGACCAGCAATTCGAGCGCGCGGACATGCGCATCGGCGAGATCGCTGACATGGATGAAGTCGCGTACGCCCGTGCCGTCGGGCGTCGGATAATCGTCGCCATAGACGTCGAGTCGTGCCCGGGCGCCCGCCGCGACCTCGGTCGCGACCTTGATCAGATTGGTGGCGCCTGCGGTCGACTGACCGGCGCGGCCCTGCGGATCGGCGCCCGCCACGTTGAAATAGCGCAGCGCGCAATAGTTGATGGGATGTGCGGCCGCGGTGTCGGCCAGCATCATCTCCGTCATCAGCTTCGACGTGCCATAGGGGTTGGCGGGGCGGGTCGGCCAATCCTCCGCGACCGGCCGGTCCGACGGAATGCCGTAGACCGCTGCGGTCGACGAGAAGATGAAGTGCGCAACATGTTCGGCGACTGCGCTTTCGATCAGCGCGCGGCTGTTGGCGGTGTTGTTGCGATAATATTTGAGCGGATCGGCCACCGATTCGGGGACGATGATCGAGCCGGCGAAATGCATGATCGCGCCGATCTCATGGCGGGCCAGCGTCGCGCGCGTCGCAGCGATATCGCCGACATCGCCTTCGACAAAGGCGGCGCGCCGGTCGACCGCCTCGCGGAATCCGGTCGAAAGATCGTCGAGCACCACCACCGGCCAGCCCGCATCGAGCAATGCGAGCACGGCATGGCTGCCGATATAGCCCGCGCCGCCCGTGACCAGCACGGGCATCCGGCACCGTGCGCCGCGGCGCGCACGGACAGGGGTCTGCATGTTCATGGCGCCACGCTAGCGTGATTTGGTAAGCAATCCGTGAAGCTTGCCGGATCGGACGATGGCGGAGCGCTCGGTTTTGAGGCAGAATCGGCGTGCCGTTCGTTGTGGAGACGGCGAGTCGTGTAAAAAGGAATGCGAAATGGCGGCCCCTTTCACCAAGGCCCTGATCATCGGCGCGGCACTGGCGCTTTCGGGATGTGCGACAAGCCTGCCGTCGGTGCAGGTGACGCGTTTCCATCTCGGCCAGCCGATCCCGCCCGGGGGCATCAGCGTTCAGCCCTTCGTGTCGGACGGCGGCCTCGAATTCCAGACCTACGCCAGCGCGGTGCAGGGCGAATTGACCCGGCTCGGCTATCCGGCGGCGGGGGCCGATGGCGGCCAATATGTCGCGATCGTCAGCGCGATGCGCGACACGCGGGAAGCGTTGGCGCGCCGTTCGCCGGTGTCGGTCGGCATCGGCGGCGGAACCGGTAGCTATGGCGGTGGCGTCGGGCTGGGTGTCGGCATTTCGCTGGGCGGCAGGCCCAAGGGCAGCGTCGTCACCGAGTTGCGCGTCCAGATCAAGCGGCGCGGTGGCGGCGATGTGGTTTGGGAAGGGCGCGCCCAGCTCGAAGCACGGGAAAATGCGCCCGCGGCACAGCCGGGCATTGCCGCCGGAAAATTGGCGGCGGGATTGTTCAGGGACTTTCCCGGAGAGTCGGGGCGCACTATCACGGTCAGATGACCTTCAGCATCAGTAGCGATTTCGACGGCGGCAACATCAAGCTGATCGCCGTCGAGGGCGATCGGGTGGATCTCGAGATCGTGCCCGACCGCATGTCCGATTTTTACCAATGGTTCTATTTTCGCGTTTCGGGCGCGGCGGGGCGCGACCTGACCCTGCGTATCCTGAACGGCGGAGGCGCGGCCTATCCCGGCGGCTGGCCCGATTACAAGGCGCGGGTGAGCCATGACGATGCGGCCTGGCATCAGGCCGATACCGATTATGCCGACGGTGTGCTGACGATCCGGACCAGGGCGGAGGGCGACGCGCTGTGGCTCGCCTATTTCGCGCCCTATTCGAGCGATCGTCACGCCGCGACGGTCGCGCGCATGGCGGCACAGCCCGGCGTCTCGCACAGGGTGCTCGGACAGTCGCTCGACGGCAGGCCGATCGATCTGCTGAGCCTGGGCGAAGGATCGAAGC
Organism: Sphingobium sp. FW305-3-2-15-F-TSA7; assembly: GCF_058787155.1. NCBI lineage: Bacteria > Pseudomonadati > Pseudomonadota > Alphaproteobacteria > Sphingomonadales > Sphingobiaceae > Sphingobium > Sphingobium sp. FW305-3-2-15-F-TSA7. The sequence continues at coordinate 124,063 of NZ_JBYSZM010000006.1, forward strand.
AGGTCTGGCTCTATGCCCGCCAGCATCCCGGCGAGACCATGGCGGAATGGTGGATCGAAGGCGTGCTGGACAAGCTCGTCGATCCCGACGATGCGGTGGCGGCGCTGCTGCGGCGAAAGGCGACGATCCACATCGTCCCCAACATGAATCCCGATGGCGCGGCGCGCGGGCATCTGCGCACCAATGCCGTCGGCATCAATCTCAACCGCGAATGGCATGCGCCGAGCGCGGAGAAGAGCCCCGAAGTGCTGGCGGTGCTGGCGGCGATGGACGAAACCGGCGTCGACTTCGCAATGGACGTGCATGGCGACGAGGCGATCCCGGCGGCGTTCATGGCGGGGTTCGAAGGCATTCCGTCATGGAACGAACGACAGGGCAGCCTTTATGTGAAGTTCCGCGACACGCTCGCCGAACGCACGCCTGATTTCCAGACCAAGCTGGGCTATGTCGTCTCCAGACCCGGGCAGGCGAATTTGTCGATGTCGACGCCGCAACTCGCCGAACGCTTCGGCGCGGTGTCGATGACGCTGGAAATGCCGTTCAAGGACAATTTCGGTGCGCCGGATCCCGTCGAAGGCTGGTCGCCCGAGCGCAGCAAGGCGCTCGGGCGGGCCTGTCTCGACAATCTCGCGGCGATGATCGACGAGATCGGTTCGGCCTAACGAGTTTTCGCCTCCGGCCGTCAGCCCTTGCGCACCGGGTGAACCATGCCGAAGCCGACGCCGAAGCGGTTCCAGCCGTTGATCGCGACGATCAGCAGGGTGAGATCGACTTTCTCCTCGTCCGAGAAATGCGGTGACAGCGCTTCATAGTCGGCATCCGCGACATGATGGCCGGGCAGGGTGGTCAGTTTCTCCGCCCAGGCCAGCGCGGCACGCTCGCGATCGGAATAGACCGGCGATTCACGCCATCCGTCGAGCAGGAAGATGCGCTGCGGCGTTTCACCTGCGCTCAGCATGTCGTGGCTGTGCATGTCCATGCAGAAAGCGCAGCCGTTCATCTGCGACACGCGCATGCGCACGAGTTCGGCCAATGGCTTCTCGATCGTGCCTGCGACCACGGCGTTTTCGAGCGCCATCATCGCCTTGATCGCGGCGGGCTTGACCTGGGCATAGTTCAGTCTGGCTTGCATCGTTCGTCTCCGTTGAAAGGGTTACGCGAACAAGACGAGACAGGCGCCGCCGGTGTGACATGCGGCGCCGGATCTTTTTCAGCCGAACAGCTCTTCCAGGAAATCGCGCATCGCCTTCCAGCTCCGCCGCGCGGAATCGGGCTGATAGACCACGCCGCGCTCGGGCATGTTCGCGCTTTCGTCGGTGAAGCCATGGCCCGTCCTGCCATAAGCATGGATCTGCCAGTCGGCGTCGCCGGCGGTCAGTTCGGCGGCGAGCGCCACGGTGGCTTCGGGCGGTGCGATCGGATCGTCCCAGCCATGGCAGATCAGCAGTTTCGGCCCGATCGGCGTGACATTGGCAAAGGGCGTCGGATCGTAGACGCCGTGGAAGCTGACCACGCCGAGCAGGTCGGCGCCGCTGCGCGCCAGGTCGAGCGCGCATTTGCCGCCGAAGCAGAAACCGATCGCCGCGGTCCGCGCCGCATCGACCTCGTCCAGCGCCTTGAGTTCGGCCAGCGAGCGATGGAGCCGGTCGCGCAGCAATGCGCGGTCGGCGTTCATCGCGTCCATATATTGGGTCGGGTTGGGGGACTGGCGCGTGGTGCGTTTGCCCTGGCCATAGACGTCCGCCACGAAGCCGACATAGCCCAGTGCGGCCAGCCGCTCGGCGGCGAGAGTGTCGGCTTCCTTCGGTCCAAGCACATTGGGCAGCACGAGAATGCCGGGGCGGGGGCCGCTTGCAGCGTCATCCCAGGCGATGACGGCTTCGAACCGGTCGCCCGGACCGTCATGGACAATCGTGCGCCGCTGGATCGCCATTTGCCTTCTCCTCGATGATGATGGGGCGGAGGCTAGAGCATCGTGCGGAAAAGTGGGAACCGGTTTTCCGCAACAACGATGCGATCACAAATGTCTGGAGCGGGCTGTGCGATTGGATTTCGCGCAGCCTGCTCCAGCCATGCCGGGCCGCAGTGCGCAACAGCGTTGCCTCGAGCGCGGCGATCGGTAGAAGGCCCCGATACCGATCCAAGGAGCCCGCTCAAAAATGCCCCAGCTCGTGCTTATCCGTCATGGCCAGTCCACCTGGAACCTGGAGAATCGCTTCACGGGCTGGTGGGATGTGGAGGTGACCGAGAAGGGCGCGGAGGAAGCGCGCGCCGCCGGCCGGCTGATGAAGGAGAAGGGGCTGGATTTCGACCAGTGCTTCACCTCGCTCCAGACCCGCGCGATCAAGACGCTCAACCTGGCGCTGGAGGAAATGGGGCGGCTGTGGCTGCCGGTCGAGAAGGACTGGCGCCTGAACGAGCGCCATTATGGCGGGCTGACCGGGCTCGACAAGGCGGAGACCGCGGCCAAGCATGGCGAAGATCAGGTGAAGATCTGGCGCCGCAGCTTCGACGTGCCGCCGCCGCCGATGGAAGCGGGCTCGCCCTGGGATCTCTCGGCCGACCGCCGCTATGCCGGTATCGCCGTGCCCGCGACCGAAAGCCTGAAGGACACGATCGCGCGCGTGCTGCCCTATTGGGACGCTCGCATCGCCCCCGCGCTCAAGGCGGGGCAGCGCGTGCTGATCTCCGCGCACGGCAATTCGCTGCGCGCGCTGGTCAAGCATCTCTCGGCGATTCCCGACGATGAGATCACCGGGCTGGAGATCCCGACCGGCCAGCCGATCGTCTATGATCTCGACGGTGATCTGGTCGCGCGCGACCGCTATTATCTCTCCGAGCGCTGATTGCGCACGCGGCGCAGCGCCGTTAAGGGGCTGTGCTTCGCGGGCACTGGACGGGACGGGCAATGGCCGAGGCGCAGCCGATCATCGGCATCATCATGGGCAGTCGCTCCGATTGGGAGACGATGCGTCACGCCGCCGAGACGCTGAAGGCGCTCGATGTCCCGCACGAATGCCGCGTGGTCTCAGCGCATCGCACGCCCGAACGGCTTTATGATTATGCGAAAGCGGCGGTGGACCGCGGGCTGCAGGCGATCATCGCCGGTGCCGGCGGTGCGGCGCATCTGCCGGGCATGACCGCATCGATGACGCGCGTGCCGGTGCTGGGCGTGCCCGTCGAATCCAAGGCGCTGAGCGGCATGGACAGCCTGTTGTCCATCGTCCAGATGCCGGCCGGCATTCCCGTCGGCACGCTCGCGATCGGCCGCGCCGGCGCGGTGAACGCTGCGCTGCTGGCGGCCGCGATCGTTGCCAATAACGATGCGGCGCTGGCCGAACGGCTCGACGCCTGGCGCGCGAAACAGACCTCCGACGTGGATGAATCGCCCGAATGAATGTGCTGAGGCCGGGGTCGACGATCGGGATCATCGGGGGCGGCCAGCTTGGCCGGATGCTGGCGGTCGCGGCGGCGCAGCTCGGTTATCGCTGCCATATCTACGCACCCGAAGCCGATTCGGTCGCGGCGGAGGTGGCGGCGCGCTTCACCTGCGCACCCTATGAGGATCAGGCGAGCCTGGAGGCATTTGCGGCCGCGATCGATGTCGCGACCTATGAATTCGAAAATCTGCCGGTGGCCGCGCTTGCGCCGCTCGCCGCCCGGCTGCCCGTGCACCCCGGCTTCGCCAGTCTCGAAACCGCGCAGGACAGGCTGGCGGAAAAGACATTCATGCGCGATCTGGGCGTGCGCACCGCGCCGTGGCGCGCGGTCTCCGATCAGGCCTCGCTCGAAACCGCGGTGGCCGAGATCGGCATGCCCGCGATCCTGAAGACGCGCTTCTTCGGCTATGACGGCAAGGGGCAGGTCCGGCTGAAGACCGATGCCGATGTCGCGACCGCGTGGGATACGATCGGCGCAAAGCCCGCGATCCTCGAAGGGTTCGTCGATTTCGAAGCGGAATTCTCGATCCTGATGTGCCGCGCCGCCGACGGCAGCTGCGTCTTCTGGGATGCGGCGACCAACGTCCATCGCGATGGCATCCTCGACACCTCGACCGTGCCGCCGGGCGCGCTGGTCGCGAGCCAGGCGGAGGAGGCGCGGGCGATCGCGCGCAAGGCGGGCGATGCGCTCGGCCATGTCGGCGTGTTGACGCTCGAATTCTTCGCGGCCCCGGACGGCCCGGTGTTCAATGAGATGGCGCCGCGCGTCCATAATAGCGGTCACTGGACGATCGAGGGTGCGCTGACCTCGCAATTCGAGAACCATATCCGTGCGGTGGCCGGCCTGCCGCTCGGCGACACCGGCTTGGTCGGGCGCCGCGTGACGATGGAGAATCTGATCGGCGCCGATGCCGAGACCTGGCCCGAGATCCTGGCCGATCCGACCGCGCATCTGCATCTCTACGGCAAGGACGAGATCCGTGCCGGTCGCAAGATGGGCCATGTGACCCGGCTGGATCTGTAGAGCAGGCCCCTGAGGCTATTCGCAGAGCAGGCTGCGGACCAGGGGATGATCGGCGTCGCCGAGACCGTCGACCACGTTGAAATGATGCCGGTCGGGCTCTCCGATGAATTGGGTTCTCGCACCGAGCCCCGTCCAGATATTGGCGAGCAATTGGGACTGGCGCACGAATTCGGCGCGTTCGGCTCCGCCGACCCAGCATGTTACGCGCGCATCGGCGATCGGGTGCAGCAGTGCCGGGCTTTCGGCATCGGCCTCCATTTCGTCGAGCCCCAATTGGGCGTTCATCGCGGTGCGCATGATCGGGCGCAGATCATGGAGGCCCGAGATCGACAGCACGTGACGAATGCGTGCCCGGATCGGGTCGGGCAGCGGTGAGGTTTCGCAGATCATGCGCGTGACGAGATGGCCGCCCGCCGAATGGCCGGTCAGGAAGATCGGTCCGTCGACCCGTGCCGCGGCCTTTTCGATCGCGGCGCCGATTTCGCCGGTGATATGGGCTATCCGCCGTTCGGGGCAGAGGCTGTAGGACGGCATGGCGACGGCGAAGCCGCGATCGATCGCGCCCTGCGCGAGATGCGACCAATAGCTTTTGTCGAGCGCGAGCCAGTAGCCGCCATGCACGAAGACGACGAGGCCGGCGGGTGCGGTTTCCGGCAGGAACAGGTCGAAGCGATTTCGCGGCGACGGTCCATAGGCGATGTCGAGCATCGCCCTGCCGGCACGTTCCAGCGCGTCGCGATAGTCCTGCGCCGGCTGCACCCAAGCCGCGGGCCAGCGATCGCCGTCCGCGATATGGCGGCCATTGGCATAAGCGTCGTCCCAATCGACGATCCGGCGCGCGATCATGGTCGTTCACTCTCCATTATCGGCCGCCAGCAAGCGGTCCTTCCATGTCTGTAGAAGCGCACGCTATGGGCGCTCGCAAGGTATTTCAAGTATAAAGCTTTAAGCTTGAACTAATGAAATCGCCGTGCGATGCTTTGCCCGCAAATGATTCGAGGCGCGCAATCGGATGACGCTTGCCGCGCCTCGTGACGGACTGGCGGTTTCGGGGGAGTGAAACATGGTGAGCGCACCGCTTCCTTCGCCTGCGGTCGGCGACGACGGCAAGGAACGACTGCGGCTCTGGGTCAGGCTGCTGCGCGCGTCGCGCGTGATCGAGGCCGAACTGCGCGAGCGATTGAAAACCCAGTTCAACACGACGCTGCCGCGCTTCGACGTCATGGCCGCGCTCTTCCGCACGCCCGAGGGCATGATGATGAGCGAATTGTCGCGCTTCCTACTCGTCTCCAACGGCAATGTGACGGGCATCGTCGATCGTCTCGTCTCGGATGGCCTAGTGACGCGCGCCAATCGCGATGGCGACCGGCGCACATCGATCGTCCGGCTGACCCCCTCGGGAGAGCAGGCCTTTCGCGAGATCGCGGCAGCGCACGAGACGTGGATCAACACATTTCTGGAGAGTGTCGGCGCGGACGAAGCGCGGCACCTCGCTTCGATGCTCACATCGTTTCACAGCAAATGGGAAGGCGAACATTGACCAATCAGGCAGGTCTGACACCGCGGCATTTCCTGTGGCACATTAACGACGTGGCGCCGCGCCGCGCGACGGGAGCATCATGATGTTGGGACCGACCGCACATATCGACAGCTTCGCGCGCGACAATCTGCCGCCCGCGGATCAATGGCCCGTCATGCCGCTCGACCGTTTCACCTATCCCGAACGGCTGAATGTCGGCGTCGAACTCACCGATGCGATGGTCGAAAAGGGCTTTGGCGATCATACCGCGCTGATCGGCAATGGCCGCCGCCGCACCTATAAGGAGCTGGCCGACTGGTCGAACCGCATCGCGCATGCGCTGGTCGAGGATTTCGGGATCAAGCCGGGCAACCGGATCCTGATCCGTTCGGCCAACAATCCCGCGATGGTCGCGTGCTGGCTCGCGGCGACCAAGGCGGGCGCGGTCGTGGTCAACACCATGCCGATGCTGCGCGCGTCCGAGCTCGCGGCGATCGTCGACAAGGCCGAGATCGCCTTTGCCTTGTGCGATACGCGCATCAAGGACGAACTCGTCGCCTGCGCCAAGACCAGCCGTTTCCTGAAGCTGATCGTGGGTTTCGACGGCACCGCCAATCATGATGCGGAGCTCGATCGCGTCGCGCTCAACAAGCCGGTGCGTTTCGCCGCGGTGGAGACGGGGCGCGACGATGTCGCCCTGCTCGGCTTCACTTCGGGTACGACGGGAGAACCCAAGGCGACGATGCATTTCCACCGCGATCTGCTGATCATCGCCGACGGCTATGCGAAGGAAGTCCTGGGCGTGACGTCCGATGATATCTTCGTCGGATCGCCGCCGCTGGCCTTCACTTTCGGTCTGGGCGGGCTGGCGATCTTTCCGCTGCGCTTCGGCGCGACCGCGACCCTGCTCGAAAACGCATCGCCGCCCAATATGATCGAGATCATCGAAACCTATCGCGCGACGATCAGCTTCACCGCGCCCACCGCCTATCGCATGATGCTGATGGCGCTCGACGAGGGCGCCGATCTGTCCTCGCTGCGCATCGCGGTATCGGCGGGCGAGACGCTGCCGGCGCCGGTGTTCGAGGACTGGACGCGCAAGACCGGCAAGCCGATCCTTGACGGTATCGGCGCCACCGAAATGCTGCATATCTTCATCTCGAACAGGCTCGACGACATGGCGCCGGCGACGACGGGGCGGCCGGTGGCTGGCTATGAAGCGATGATCGTCGACGAGGATATGCAAGAATTGCCGCGCGGCGAAATCGGCAAGCTCGCGGTGCGCGGGCCGACGGGGTGCCGCTATCTCGCCGACGACCGCCAGCTTAAATATGTTCGCGACGGCTGGAACCTGACCGGCGATTCCTTCTTTCAGGATGAGGACGGCCGTTTCCACTTCGCCGCGCGTTCGGACGACATGATCATATCGTCGGGCTACAATATCGCCGGCCCCGAAGTGGAGGCCGCGCTGCTTGCGCACCCGGATGTCAGCGAATGCGCGGTGATCGGTATCGCCGATGCCGCGCGCGGCCAGATCGTCGAGGCGCATATCCTGCTCGTCGAGGGCGCGGAGGCCGATGATGCGATGCGCAAGCGGCTGCAGGATCATGTGAAGGCGACGATCGCCCCGTTCAAATATCCGCGCTCGGTGAAATTCGTCAGCGCGCTTCCCAAAACCGCGACCGGCAAGATCCAGCGCTTCCGGCTGAAGACCGAGAACTGAACCATGACCGATTTTACCCGCACGCGCGCGCAATTCCACTTGCCCGAGGGCGTGATCTATCTCGACGGAAATTCGCTCGGCCCGCTGCCGCGCGCCGCGAAAGGGCGCGTCGCGCGCGTGCTCGAGGATGAATGGGGCGATCAGCTCATTCGTGCCTGGAACACGGCCGGATGGATGGTTCAGCCACGTCGCGTCGGCGACCGTGTCGGCCGGCTGATCGGCGCGCCCCAGGGCTCGGTGGTGATGGGCGATACCTTGTCGATCAAGGTCTATCAGGCGCTGGCATCGGCGCTTGCGCTCAATCCCGAACGCCGCGTCATCATTTCGGACAATGGCAATTTCCCGTCCGATCTCTACATCGCCCAGGGCCTGATCGCGTCGCTCGATCGCGGCTATGAACTGAAGGTCGTCGATCCCGAAGCGGTCGAGGCGGCGATCGACGAAAGCGTCGCGGTGGTGATGCTGACCGAGGTCGATTACCGCACCGGTCGTCTCCACGATATGAAGGCGCTGACCGAAAAGGCGCATGCCATGGGCGCGCTCGCCATCTGGGATCTTGCCCATTCGGCGGGAGCGATTCCGGTCGATGTGGCGGCGGCGGGCGCGGATTTCGCGGTGGGCTGCACGTATAAATATCTGAACGGGGGCCCCGGCGCGCCCGCATTCATCTATGTCGCGGAGAAACATGCCCATGCGGCACCGCCCGCGCTGTCGGGCTGGATGGGGCATGAGGCGCCCTTCGCTTTCGATCTGGACTATCGCGCCGGCGCGGGGATCGAGCGCATGCGCGTCGGAACCCCGCCGATCGTCGCGCTGGCCGCGCTCGATGCGGCGCTCGACGTCTGGGATGATGTCGACATGGCGGATGTCCGCAAGACCTCGATCGCGCTGGCGGATCTGTTCATCGCCGAAGTCGAGGCCCGCTGCCCTGGTCTCGAACTCGCCTCGCCGCGCGACGGCGCACGGCGCGGCAGCCAGGTCTCGTTCCGCCACCCCGACGGCTATGCGATCATGCAGGCGCTGATCGCGCGCGGGGTGATCGGCGATTTCCGGGCACCCGATGCGCTGCGCTTCGGCTTCACTCCGCTCTATATCGGCGCGGATGATGTGGTGCGCGCGGTCGACACCATCGAGGATGTCGTCGTCCATCGCCACTGGGATACGGCCGAGTATCGCAAACCCGCGCTCGTCACATGAACCATCGCGATCGTCATGACGCGGCAGCGACGCGCGGAAATATCACGCAGAAGGACCTGGTTGGATGAGCGGCAAACCCTATGACCCCGCGAGCGAAGGCGCGCAAATGTCATTCGAAGGGCGGATGTCCTATGGCGACTATCTGGGGCTCGACCAGATCCTCAACACCCAGAAGCCGCTCTCCGACGCGCATGATGAGATGCTGTTCATCATCCAGCATCAGACGTCCGAATTGTGGATGAAGCTGGCGATCCACGAGGTTCGTTCGGCGATCAAGGCGATCCGCGAAGACCGGCTGCCGCCCGCATTCAAGATGCTGTCGCGCGTCGCGCGCATCTTCGAGCAGCTCAACAGCGCCTGGGACGTGCTCAGGACGATGACCCCGAGCGAATATACCGAGTTCCGCGAATCATTGGGCCAATCCTCGGGTTTTCAATCCTATCAATATCGCGAGATCGAGTTCCTTGCCGGCAATCGCAACCTGGCGATGCTGCGCCCGCACGCCCATCAGCCGGACGCTATCGCGAAGCTGGAGGACGTGCTTGCCCAGCCGAGCCTTTATGACGAAGCGCTGCGATTGCTCGCGCGCAATGGCATTGCGGTCGGCCCCGATGCCGATCGCACCGAATGGCGCACGCAGCGCGAGGTGAGCGACGATGTGATCCAGGCCTGGAAGGTGGTTTACCAGGCGCCCGAAAAACATTGGGCGCTTTACGAGCTTGCCGAGAAACTCGTCGATTTCGAGGATTATTTCCGCCGCTGGCGTTTCAACCATGTGACCACGGTGGAACGCATCATCGGCCTGAAGCGGGGCACCGGCGGTACCTCGGGCGTTTCCTATCTGCGCAAGATGCTCGAAGTCGAGCTTTTCCCCGAGCTATGGCGGGTGCGGACCGAAATGTAGCGATATCGGGGCCGGTCGAACGGCACCCGATGTTTATCTGCCCTGCGAACGCCAGCGCTTGATGACGCGGCCGAGTATCTCGGTCTCGCCGCCGCTTTGGCGCCACAGATTGGTGAAGACCGGATCGCTCGACGCCGGACGGCGAACCTCTTCGAGCGTGTCGAGCGACACGCGGATGGGAATCGAGACGCCTTCGCCGCAGATGATGCATTCGCGGTTGCGCAGCGCGGGGATGGTGTCGAGGAATCCCTTGGCGCCTTCGGGCATCGCCGCTTTCACGAATGCCTGGTCGCGCTCGTTGTTGAGGCGCATCGCGATGATCGTGCCGCATTGCGAAAGCACGCCTTCGGCCAGGTCCGATGGACGCTGCGTGATCAGCCCCAGCGAGACGCCGTATTTACGGCCTTCCTTGGCGATGCGGCCGAGGATCTTGCCGACCGATGAGCCGTCGGCGTTCTTTTCGGACGGCACGTAGCGATGCGCTTCCTCGCAGACGAGGAGGATAGGGCGTTGCGGCTCGTTGCGCGACCAGATCGCATAGTCGAACACCATCCGGCTGAGCACCGCCACCACGACGGCGGTGATGTCCGACGGCACGCCCGACACGTCGATGATCGAGATCGGCTTGCCGTCGCCCGGCAGGCGGAAGATCCGCGCCAGGAAATCGGCCATGCTGTCGGCGACGAGCATGCCGGAGAACATGAAGCTGTAGCGTGGATCGGTCTTGATCTCGTCGATCTTGGTCTTGAGCCGCATATAGGGGGCGCTGTCGCCCGCCTTGTCGAGCTTGCCCATCTCGTTCTGGATGAGCGTGGTCAGGTCGGACAGCAGATAGGGGATCGGCGAATCGACGGTCAGCTTGGTAATACCCTCCGCCGCGCGGTTCTTCATGCGCGCGGCGAGCAGGCATTTGGCCAATATGTCGCGGTCGAGCTGGTTCTCGCTGCCCCGGGACTGGACGAAGACCTCGCAATGCTCCTCGAAGTTCATCAGCCAATAGGGCATTGCGAGATTGCCGACGTCGTAGATCGCGCCGTTGGTCTTGAACGCCGCCGAATATTCGCCATGCGGATCGATCATCACGATATGGCCCTGCGGCGCCATGTCGCAGATCCGGTGCAGGATCAGTGCCGCCGACGTCGATTTGCCGGTACCGGTCGAGCCGAGCAGCGCGAAATGCTTGCCGAGCATGGCGTCGACGAACAGGGCGGCGCGGATGTCCTTGGTCGGATAGACCGTGCCGACCTCGATATTCGGGATCTCCTCGGCCGAATACATCTGCATCATGTCGTCGCTGGTGACGGGATAGATGCGCGTGCCGGGCACCGGATAGCGGGTGATACCGCGGCGGAAATGGGTGAGCCGGCCGGTGAGGCGCGCTTCGCTGCCTTCGCCGAGAAAATCGATCTGCGCGATGATCAGGTCGCTGTCCGCCCGGTCGAGGCTGAGGTTGCGGACATTGGCGACGATCCAGAGCGGGCCGACCTTCATCTTGATCTGGCTGCCGACCTGCCCAGCCACCGCGATGCTCGGATCCTCGTCATTGCCCAGCCGGCGCATCGTCGGCGCATCCAGCTCGATGCGCGCGCCCGAACCCGAAACCTCGAAGACCTTGCCGATTTCGATACCCTCGAAGCTGGCCTGCTTTGCGCTTGTCGCGAGCTGGTCATCGGTCGGCGCTCTGCTGATCGGCGTCGCCGCGAAATCGGTCATGCGATATCCCTTTGCGGGCACAGGCGCCCCGGATCGCTCTAACCCGGCTGGGTAAAGAATTGTTTTACCGTGCCACCGGCGGTCAGGTTCGCCGGAACAATGCCCCCGCCGCCCAGCCGAGCAGAACCGACATCGCGGTCGCGAACAGGCCATAGGCGAGGGGATTATGCTCCGCCGCATCGGCGACATAGCCTTCGAAGCCGGTCTTGCGGATCGCGACGTCGCGGCTGGCGCCCGCGATCACCCGGCCGTCCTGGATCAGGAAGGTTTCGGCGGTGTAGCGCCCGATCGGCACCCGCGCCGGAATGACGAGCCGGGCGCGGTAGAGCACGCCGTCGGTGATCTCGACGCCGCTGGTCCGCTGTCCATAGAGCTGGGTGCGTTGCCGCAGGTCGATCAACCCGTCCTCGAAGCGGCTGAGCTCGCCCGGGGAGCCGACATTGGCGGGGGAAAGCTGGAGATTGCCGAGCCCAAGCTCGAAGATCGCGGCGGTGCGGTCATTGACCATCTGGCGCAGCGGGCGCGACGATGCGACCGCGTAGAAGGAAGGGGCCGACCGGAAGCGGACGCTTTCGGCATTCACCCAGATGCCCGCCACTTTCTGTTTCTCGCGCACGACGATCGGCTGCACCGGGCCGCGCAGCACCACTGCGACCTCGGCGGGCTTCGCGGGCACCTTGCCGCCGGGATAGAGGATCGCGCCGAACAGCAGCAGTTCGGCACCGGTGAAGCTGTAGCGGATCTCGACATCGCGCTGCGACACGTCGGGCACCAGCACGGGCTTGTCGGCGGCCAGCAGCAGTGGCGCGAGCGCGAACAGCGTCAGGGCGGCCGCCCGGCTCATTCGACGATCACCGAATAAATCTCGTCGGGCCGCCAGCCCAGACCCAATGCCATGCGGATCGCGACCAGCAGCACGATCGCGGCGAGCACGCCGCGCAGATATTCCGGCTTCATCTTCTGCGCCAGCCGCGCGCCATATTGCGCGCCGATCACGCTGCCGATCAGCAGCAGCCCGGCAAGCACGATATCCACCGCCTTGGTCGTCGTGGCATGGACCAAAGTTGCCGCCATGGTGACGAACAGGATCTGGAACAGCGACGTGCCGACGACGACCTGGGTCGGCATGCCGAGCAGATAGAGCATCGCGGGCACCATCACGAAGCCGCCGCCGACACCGAGCAATATCGTCAATATGCCCGTACCGAAGCCGAGCAATAGCGGCGCGAGCGGCGAGATATAGAGGCCGGACCGATAGAAGCGCCAGCGCAGGGGTAGGCTGGCGACCAGCGGATGGTGCCGCCTTTTGCGCGCGACGATCTGCGTGCCGGTGCGCATCGCGATCAGGGTGCGGACGGCGTCGCGTGCCATCATCCCCCCGATCCCGCCGAGCATCACGACATAGAGCAGCGCGATCACGGTATCGATCTGGCCGCTGTCCTGGAGCAGGCGGAAAATGCCCGCGCCGGCGATCGAGCCGAGCACCCCGCCCACGACCATCACCGCGCCCATGAGGAAGTCGATCCCGTTGCGCCGGGCATGGGCAAAGACGCCCGATACGCTGGCGCCGGTCACCTGGGTGGCGGCGGACGCGGCGGCAACGGTCGGCGGGATGCCGTAGAAGATCAGCAGCGGTGTGGTCAGGAAGCCTCCGCCGACGCCGAACATGCCCGAAAGCAGGCCAACAAGTCCGCCCAGCCCGACGATGACGAGCGCGTTGACCGAGAGGTTGGCGATGGGAAGATAAAGGTCCATCTCCCGTCCAGCGGGTAGACCGGAATTGCCGCGCGGAAAAGCTGCAGCGCACACCGTCGCTCAGAAAAACATGCACACCGCGCTTCTCCCGCCAGGCAAAGCCGGGCAAGGTCTTGAATGGATTTCGGATAATCTCTGGATTCGGCGTCGGCTTCACGCCAGTCTGGGACCTCTTGCGAGGAGAGCGGTATATGCTGAGTCGGTCGTGGCGCTTCGCTATACTTGCCTTGGCGCTTGCGCCCGTTGCGGCGGTGGGGGACCAGACCGCGCAGGTGGTGCTGGCGACTCCGGGCACTGGCGACGGCGCGATCGAGCGCTTCACCATCCGTTTCTCCGACGACATGGTGGCACTTGGCGATCCGCGTGCGACCGCACCGGCCAAGGTGACGTGCCAGGTCGGCGGGCAGGGCCGCTGGATCGATACCAAGACCTGGGTGTGGGAATTCGCCAATGCGCTGCCCGGCGGAATCTCGTGCGGATTCGCGCTGAACGACGATCTCAAGACGCTTGCCGGTAGCGCGATCGGCGGATCGCGCAATTTCACCGTCGATACCGGCGGTCCCTCGGTCCGGGCGGTGCTGCCCGGCAGCTATGACGGCGATATCGAGGAGGATCAGGTTTTCCTGGTCGCGACCAATGTCCGCGCCGATCCGGCCTCGGTCGCCACCAACGGCTATTGCGCGGTCGACGGCGTCGGCGAGAAGATCGCGCTCGATATACTCAAGCCCGATGTGGCCGGCGAAGTGCTGGCCGGGCTCGGACCCGACCGGTACCAGGTGACCAATTTCCTCGGCGAGGCGGGGCTGCCGCAGGTGCTGCCTGCCAATGCTGCTGAACGGATCAAGGCGCTGTCCACCATCATGGCGGTCAAGTGCCGGCGCCCTTTGCCGCCGGGCCGCGACATGGCGCTGGTCTGGGGCCAGAATATCTCGGGCGCCGGACGGCTGGCGGGACGCGACCAGCGTTTCGACTTCACCGTCCGCAAGCCGTTCGAGGCGCGTTTCGAATGCTCGCGCGTCAATCCGCAGGCGGGATGCAGCCCGGTGCAGAAGGCGTGGGTCCGTTTCTCCGCCCCGATCGCGAAATCGGCGGCGGAAACGATCCGGATCCAGCTGGCCGACGGCAAGCTGCTCAAGCCCGAGATCGAGAAGGGCAGCGCCCAGACCGTGACGCAGGTGAGCTTTGCGCCGCCGCTGCCCGCCGCGACGACGGCGAAGGTGACGCTGCCCGATGCGCTGAAGGACGAAAGCGGCCGTCCGCTCGTCAACCAGCAACGCTTTCCGCTCGACGTCCGCTTCGACGCGCCGCCGCCTTTGGTCAAGTTCGCGGCCAATTTCGGAATCATCGAGGCCGGTGACAATGCCGCGCTGCCCGTCACCGTCCGCAACGTCGAACCCGAATTGCAGGGGCGCAACCTGGGCGTCAGCGGCGCGACTTTGCGTGTCGCCGGATCGGACGGCCAGATCGCCAAATGGCTGCGCGATATCGAGAAAGCGAGCGAGACCGATATCCGCACCGAGAAGCGGGGTGGCGAGGATATCAGCGTCAACTATACCGGCAGCGCACCGCTGATCGCCGGTCAGGGCGCCGCGATGAAGCTGCCTTTGCCTGGCAAGGGCAAGGATTTCGAGGTTGTCGGCATCCCGCTCGCCAAGCCGGGATTCTATGTCGTCGAACTGGCCAGCCCGACGCTGGGTCGCGCGCTGCTGGGGCGCGAAACGCCGCGCTATGTGACGGCGGGCGCGCTCGTCACCAATATGAGCGTCCATTTCAAATGGGGCCGCGCCGCTTCGCTTGCCTGGGTAACCGCGCTCGATAGCGGCAAGCCGGTCGGCGGCGCCGCGGTGCAGGTGACCGATTCCTGTTCGGGCGCAGTGCTCGGCAAGGGCCAGACCGACGCGCAGGGGCGGCTGGTGATCAAGGGCGGACTGCCGTCGCCCGAAACCTATGGCAGTTGCGAGGGCAGCGGCGAGTCTCCGCATCCGCTGATGGTCTCGGCGCGCAAGGGCGACGATTTCAGCTTCACCCTCACCCAATGGGGCAGCGGCATTCGCCCCTATGATTTCGACCTGCCCTATGGCTGGCAGGAGAATGCGGACCTGTTCCACACCATTTTCGACCGCACTTTGCTGCGCGCGGGCGAAACGGTGAATATGAAGCATATCCTGCGCAAGCCGGTGGCGGAGGGTTTCAGCTATGCCGGCGGTCTGGCGGGCACGCTCAAGCTCAGCCATCGCGGCTCGGGCACCGAATTCGAACTGCCGCTCACCATCGGCGCCGACGGCATCGGCGAGACGACATGGACCGCGCCGCAAGGCGCCCCGCAGGGCGATTACGACATATCGGTGGTTGCCAAGGACCGGACGATCTTCACCAACCAGTCGGTCAAGGTCGACGAATTCCGCCTGCCGACGATGCGCGCGACGATCGACGGACCGAAGACGGCGACGGTGCGGCCCAAACAGGTGCCGCTCGACCTGTTCGTCGGCTATCTGTCAGGCGGCGGCGCCGGCGGCCTGCCCGTCCGCGTGCGCAGCGCGTTCAACCGCAGCGGCGGTGCGCCCAAGGGCTGGGAAGGCTGGAGCTTCGGTGGCCGCGACATGGTCGAAGGCACCGTGCCCCTGAACGGCGACGGCGAGACGATCGAGAAGCCGCTGCCGCCCGCGCAGACCCTGCCGATCACCTTGTCGGGCGAGGGTACCGCCAAGGCGACGGTCGAGGTGCCGATGGCGGTCGACGACATCACCGACATGACCGTCGAGATGGATTATGAGGATGCTAATGGCGAGATCCTGACCGCGTCGCGCACCATCCCGCTTTACCCCTCCGCCGTCCGCCTCGGCATCAAGACCGATGGCTGGATGATGAAGGACGACGATCTCCGCCTGAAGCTCGTCGCGGTCGATACCGAGGGGCAGGTGCTCAAGGGCAAGCGCATCAAGGTGGCGCTGTACAGCCGCGAGGTGCTGACCGCCCGGCGACGGCTGATCGGCGGCTTTTATGCCTATGATAATCAGGCGCGGACCAAGCGGATCGACGCGAGCTGTTCGGTGAGCACCGATGCCCAGGGCCTGGCCGAATGCCAGCTCGATCCCGGCGTCTCGGGTGAGGTCTATGCGGTCGCGACCACCGAGGATGACGACGGCAATGTCGCGCGCGCGGTGACGTCGGTCTGGCTGGCCGGCGAGGATGACTGGTGGTTCGGCGGCGACAATGGCGACCGCATGGACGTGATCCCCGAACAGAGGGAGTATAAGGCGGGCGAGACCGCGAAGTTCCAGGTGCGCATGCCGTTCCGCTCGGCGACCGCGCTCGTGACGGTCGAGCGCGAGGGCGTGCTCTCCAGCTTCGTGACCGAGCTGTCGGGCAAGGATCCGGTGGTCGAGGTGAAGATGCCCGGTACCTATGCGCCCGACGTCTTCGTCTCGGTGATGGCGGTGCGCGGGCGCATCGGCGGTTTCCGATTGTGGCTGGCCGATCTCGCGCGGCGGTGGAACCTGCCCTTCTTCTCGCGCGAAGGCGCGCGACCGACCGCGTTGGTCGACCTCGCCAAACCCAGCTACCGGCTCGGCATCGCCAAGGTGAATGTCGGCTGGGAAGGGCATCGTCTGGGCGTCGAGGTGAAGGCGGACAAGGCCAAATATGCGGTGCGCGACACCGCTAATGTCGATGTCGCGGTGACGCAGCCCGGCGGCAAACCCGCGGCCGAGGCGGAGATCGCCTTCGCGGCGGTCGACGAGGCGCTGCTCCAGCTTTCGCCCAATGAGAGCTGGAAGCTGATCGACGCGATGATGGGGGAACGACCATTGTCGGTCCTGACCTCGACCGCGCAGACCCAGGTCGTCGGCAAGCGGCATTTCGGCAAGAAGGCGGTCGAGGCCGGCGGTGGCGGCGGTGCCGACCTGTCCGCGCTCAACCGCGAGGATTTCCGTCCGGTCCTGTTGTGGAAGGGGCGGGTGAAGCTCGACGCGGCCGGTCATGCGAAGATCCCCGTCCAGCTTTCGGATTCGCTGTCGTCGTTCAAGCTGGTCGCGATCGCGACCGACGGGGCGAATCTGTTCGGTACGGGCGACGTATCTGTCCGCACGACGCAGGATCTGACGATCTTCTCCGGCCTGCCGCCGCTGGTGCGCACGGGCGATTATTATGGCGCCAGCTTCACGCTGCGCAACGCGTCGGACAAGCCGATGACGGTGACGGCGAGCGTCTCGCTCAATCCCGATGTGGCCAAGGGCGCGCCGCTGACCGTCACATTGCCGCCGGGTGCGGCCGCGCCGGTCACCTGGAACCTGCCGGCGCCGGCCGGCATCGACAAGCTCGACTGGACGGTCGAGGTGCGCGACGCCGGCGGCAAGGCGCTCGATCGGATCAGCGTCAGCCAGGTGGTTGCGCCGGCGGTGCCGGTGGAGACCTGGGCGGCATCGATCTTCCGCGTCGGCGCGGGCGGTACGCAGGTGCCGATCGCCGCGCCGGCCGGGGCGCTGCCGGGGCTCGGCAGCGTCGATGTGCGCCTGACCGATACGCTGGCGCCGCCGATGTCGGGGGTTCGCGACTATATGGCCGCCTATCCCTATAATTGCTTCGAACAGCAATTGTCGCGGGCGATGGTGCTGGGCGACCTCGGCACCTGGGGGCGGCTGTCGGGCGAGATCCCGGCCTATCTCGATGGTGACGGGCTGCTGCGCTATTTCCCGGTCGACCGGCTCCAGGGATCGGAGGCGCTGACGGCCTATGTGCTGTCGCTGACCGCCGAAGCCGGCTGGGTCATTCCGGAAAGCGCGAAGGCGCGGATGGTGCAGGCGCTGACCGCGGTGATCGACGGCCGGTTGCGGCGCGACGCGCCCTGGGCGGGGGACGATCGGCTTCAGCGGATCGCGGCGTTGGCGGCACTGGCGCGCAATGGCGCGGCGACGCCGCAGATGATCGGCCAGATCGGGCTGGCGCCGCAGGACATGCCGACCAACGCGCTGGTCGACTGGCTGGTCGCGGTCGACCGGACGGCAGGATTGCCCAACGCCGCGCAATTGCGCGCGCAGGCACAGCAGATCCTGCGCCAGAGGATGGTCTATGAAGGCACGCGGATCGACATGGTCGACGGCAAGAGCGCGCCCTGGTGGATGATGTCCTCGGGCGACGAGATGGTGCTGAAGGCGCTGATCGCAACGCTCGGCAAGCCGGGCTGGCAGGACGAGACGCCCAAGATGATGGTCGGCGCGGCGGCACGGCAGCAGCGCGGCCATTGGGATACGACGCCCGCCAATGCCTGGGGCGCGGTCGCGGTGCAGAAATTCGCATCGCTTTATCCCGCCACCGCGATCATCGGCACGACGACGGCGACGCTGGGCAGCCAGAGCCTCAGCCGGAGCTGGCCGCAGGCGGTGGGGGCGGCGCCCCTGAGTCTGGCGCTGCCGGTGCAGCGCACGCCGCTGATGCTCAGCCAGGCGGGCGGTGCCGGCCCCTGGGCATTCGTCTCGGTCCGCGCCGCGGTACCGCTCACCCAGGCGCTGTTCGCGGGCTACCGGATCAGCAAGTCGGTCGCCTTCCTCGAACAGAAGGTGAAGGGCCGGGCGACGCGCGGGGACGTGATCAAGGTGACGATCACCGTCGACGCGACCGCCGATCGCAACTGGGTGGTGGTCAATGATCCGGTGCCGCCGGGGGCGACGATCGTCGGCAATCTCGGTGGCCAGTCCGGCATGTTCGCGCAGGCGGGCGCGGAAGGTGGGGAGGGCGTCCAGCCCAGCTATGTCGAACGCGGCAAGGATGCGTGGCGCGGTTATTTCGAATGGGTGCCGCGCGGGCGCTTCACCGTGTCCTACGCGATGCGGCTGAACGGCACCGGCCGGTTCGGATTGCCGCCGACCAAGGTGGAGGCGCTCTACTCGCCCGAGATCCGCGCGGCGATCCCGAACCAGCCGATGGCGGTGGTGCTGAAGTGACGAAGACTGCCTGCCGCTTGATCCCGGCGAGTTATCCTCTCGGTGTCATTCCCGCGAAAGCGGGGATGACAGGTGGGGGATATTGGCCGGGGATTTACGCAAAGCTCCCGCCGTCATCGGCATGACCCGTATGCGAATGCCAGCGTTTCGCAGGGCCCATCTCTGGTGGGCGGTGGCGGCTGCCGTCTTCGCCGCTTTCGCCGCGCTCTGGTTCCTGACGCTGCCGCCACCTTTGCCCGATTATGCGGCGGTCAAGGCGCGCTGGCGGCCGAGCGAGGCGTGGCTCTATGATCGCGACGGGCAGTTGCTCGACAGTGTCCGTGTCGATTTCGCGGCGCGGCGCCTCGCCTGGACGCCGCTCGACCGGATCTCGCCGGTGGTGCGCGAGACGCTGGTCGCTGCCGAAGATCGTCGTTTCGCCGATCATGGCGGAGTCGACTGGCTGGCGATCGCCGGCTCGATCCGCGACAGGATCGAACGGCGGCGTTCACGCGGCGCCAGTACGCTTTCGATGCAGGTGGCCGCTTTCCTCGCGCCCGACCTCGCCGCGCCGGGATCGCGCGGCTGGCGCGAAAAGGCGCGGCAGATCCGCGCCGCCTGGGCGCTCGAGGATCGCTGGAGCAAGGACGAGATCCTCGAAGCCTATCTCAACCTGGCGGGTTATCGCGGCGAGGCGCAGGGGATCGGCGCGGCGGCGCTGTCGCTGTTCGGCCGGACGCCCGACGCGCTGGGCCGGCAGGAAGCTTTGCTGCTCGTGGCGCTGCTGCCCGATCCCCGGGCGGGGCCAGGCGCGCTGGCGCGGCGCGCATGCGGATTGGCCGGGGGCGGGGACTGCACCGCACTGAACGCGGCGGCACGCGACATGCTCGGGCCGTCGCGCCGGCTGGCGCTCGACCCCGGCCTGGCGCCGCATCTCGCCAACCGGCTGCTGACCGAGCCGGGCATGCAGGTCACGACCACGCTCGACACGCGCGTCCAGCGGGTCGCGGCGCAGGCGCTTGCGCGTCAGCTCCAGGGGCTGGGGTCGGACCGTGCGCGCGACGGGGCGGTGGTGGTGGTCGACAATGCGACCGGCGACGTGCTGGCCTATGTCGGCGGGGTCGGGGGCGCATCGACCGCGGCGCAGGTCGACGGCGCCGACAGCTATCGTCAGGCCGGATCGACCTTGAAGCCGTTCCTCTACGCGCAGGCGATCGAGCGGGGCTATCTGACCCCCGCATCGATCCTCGACGATTCGCCCGTCCAGCTCGACACGGCATCGGGCCTTTATGTGCCGCAAAATTACGATCGCGACTTCAAGGGGCCGGTTTCGGTGCGCAGCGCGCTCGCCGGATCGCTCAACGTGCCCGCAGTGCGGACCCTGCTGCTTGCCGGCGTCGATTCGTTCCGCGACCGGCTGTGGGATACCGGCTATCGCGGGCTGACCGAGGACGGCCAATATTACGGCTATTCGCTTGCGCTCGGATCGGCGGAAGTGACTCTGCTCGAACAGGCGGCCGCGTATCGCGCATTGGCGCTCGAAGGGCGCTGGTCGCCGTTGCGCATCCGTCCGGAGGACAAGCGGGAGCGGGCGCGCGTCGTGTTCACGCCGCAAGCATCGTGGATCGTCGCCGACATGCTCGCCGACGCCAATGCGCGTGCGCAGACCTTCGGCATGGACAGCGCACTGCGTCTGCCATTCTGGGCGGCGGTGAAGACGGGCACCTCCAAGGCCATGCGCGACAATTGGTGCATCGGTTTCTCGGACCGATTCACCGTGGCGGTGTGGATCGGCAATCTGGAGGGCGATTCGATGCGTGCCGTTTCGGGCACCAGCGGTGCCGCGCCGGTGTGGCGCGACGTGATGCGCGCGCTTCATGCCGACCGGCCGGGCCGCGCGCCGCCGCGCCCGTCGGGTATCGAGCAGCGCGCGATCCGCTTCGCCGACGCGATCGAGCCGCCGCGCCGCGAATATTTCCTCGCAGGCACGGGGCAGGCCGTCGTCGGAACCGCGCCCCCGGCATCGCGGCGCCCGAGAATCGTCAGCCCGGTCGGCGGCAGCGTCTATGCCCTCGATCCCGATATCCCGATCGAGCGGCAGCGCATGGCGGTGCAGGTGGCGGGCGAAGTGCTCGGGCATCGGCTGACGCTCGATTCGCGCGACCTGGGCGATGCCGCGGCGCGGCCGTTGGTGCTGGCGGGGCCGGGCACGCATAGGCTGAAGCTGCTCGATCCGGGGGGGAAGGTGATCGACAGCCTGATGTTCACCGTGCGATGAGCTTTTGCCTGGGAAAGTGCGGAAGAGCGCTTTCCGCCGCGGGCACGGGTTTCTCCGCCAAACTCTGATTTCGCGCCGGTTGACCGCCTCCGAGTCCATCGCTATAGGCCGCCCCTGCCTGCGGGCTGGTGGTGGAGTCCATCCAGACGCTGTCCTTAAGCAGGCACGCTTGAACATTGCTGATGCGTGGGAAGGCCTGGGGGGCCGTTATGGCCGCCGGGGTCCTTTTTGCATTTTGCATGCCTCATGCTGCAGCAAAGTAACTGAGAAGGTGAAGGCTTCATGCCAACGATTAACCAGCTGATCCGCAAGGGTCGCGAACCGCAGAAGGCCAAGTCCAAGGTCCCTGCGATGGAGGCGAACCCGCAGAAGCGCGGCGTTTGCACTCGCGTTTATACGACGACCCCGAAAAAGCCGAACTCGGCGCTTCGCAAGGTGGCCAAGGTTCGCCTGACCAACCAGCGCGAAGTCATCACCTATATCCCGGGTGAGGGCCACAACCTTCAGGAGCACTCGGTGGTGCTGATCCGTGGCGGCCGCGTTCGCGACCTTCCCGGTGTTCGCTACCATGTTCTGCGCGGCGTGCTCGACACGCAGGGCGTGAAGGATCGCAAGCAGAGCCGTTCGAAGTACGGCGCGAAGCGTCCCAAGTAAGAAGGATCGGCTGAAATGGCACGTCGTCGTCGTCCCGAGAAGCGGGAAATCCTCCCTGATCCCAAGTTCGGTGATCAGATTCTTTCGAAATTCATGAACAGCGTGATGCTCGACGGCAAGAAGTCCGTCGCTGAAGGCATCGTGTATGGCGCCCTGGAAACCGTCGAGGCTCGCGCCAAGAAGGATCCCATCGGCGTATTCCACGAAGCGCTGACCAACGTGAAGCCGGGCATCGAGGTCCGCAGCCGCCGCGTCGGCGGTGCGACCTATCAGGTGCCGGTCGAGGTTCGCCCCGAGCGTGCCCAGGCTCTGGCGATCCGCTGGCTGATCACTGCCGCGCGTGCGCGCAGCGAGACCACGATGGCCGCACGGCTTTCGGGTGAGCTGCTCGACGCTTCGAACAATCGCGGCAACGCGGTGAAGAAGCGCGAAGACACGCACCGCATGGCCGAGGCGAACCGCGCCTTCAGCCACTACCGCTGGTAAGCTTCGTACCTATATCGTGGGGAGCCGGTCGATCCGGCTCCCCGCATCGCTAAGGAAGACCCGATCATGGCCCGCAGCCATCCGCTCGAGAAATATCGCAATATCGGCATCATGGCGCACATCGACGCCGGCAAGACGACGACGACCGAGCGCATTCTCTATTACACCGGCAAGTCCTACAAGATCGGCGAGGTCCATGAGGGCACCGCGACGATGGACTGGATGGAGCAGGAGCAGGAGCGCGGCATCACGATCACGTCGGCTGCGACGACCTGCAAATGGCGCGCTGATGACGGCAAGGGCGAAGAGCACCTGATCAACATCATCGACACGCCGGGTCACGTCGACTTCACCATCGAGGTCGAGCGTTCGCTGCGCGTGCTCGACGGCGCCGTGGCGTGCTTCGACGGCGTTGCCGGTGTGGAGCCGCAGTCGGAGACGGTGTGGCGCCAGGCGGAGAAGTACAAGGTTCCCCGCATGTGCTTCGTCAACAAGCTCGACCGCACCGGCGCGAGCTTCGAGCGCTGCGTCGACATGATCAAGGACCGCCTGGGTGCGCGTCCCGCCGTGCTGTATCTCCCGATCGGCATCGAGGGCGGCTTCAAGGGTCTGGTCGATCTGGTCCAGAACCGCGCGATCATCTGGCTCGACGAGCAGCTGGGTGCGAAGTTCGAATATCAGGACATCCCCGACGACCTGAAGGACGCGGCGGAAGTCGCGCGCGCCGAGCTGATCGAAATGGCGGTCGAGCAGGACGACGACGTGATGGAGGCGTATCTTGAGGGCAACGAGCCCGATACCGCCACCCTCAAGAAGCTGATCCGCAAGGGCACGCTGAATTTCTCGTTCGTTCCGGTCGTCTGCGGCTCGGCGTTCAAGAACAAGGGCGTGCAGCCCCTGCTCGACGCGGTGGTCGACTATCTGCCTTCGCCGCTGGATATTCCCGACGTGCAGGGCGTGAAGCTCGACGGCGAGACGCCGGACTCGCGTCCGCCGGCCGACGACGCACCGTTCTCGGCACTGGCGTTCAAGATCATGAACGATCCGTTCGTGGGCACGCTCACCTTCGCGCGCATCTATTCGGGCAAGCTCGAGGCTGCGTCGACCGTCACCAATTCGGTGAAGGACAAGAAGGAGAAGGTCGGTCGCATGCTGCTGATGCATGCGAACAGCCGCGAGGACATCCAGGAGGCTTTCGCCGGCGACATCGTCGCTCTCGCGGGCCTGAAGGACACCACGACCGGCGATACGCTCTGCGCGCAGCAGGCGCCGATCATCCTTGAGCGCATGGAATTCCCGGATCCCGTGATCGAGCTCTCGGTCGAGCCCAAGACCAAGGCCGACCAGGAGAAGATGGGCGTCGCGCTCAATCGTCTCGCCCGCGAAGATCCGTCGTTCCGCGTGAGCTCGGACGCCGAGAGCGGCCAGACCATCATCAAGGGCATGGGCGAGCTCCATCTCGAGATCCTGGTCGACCGCATGAAGCGCGAGTTCAAGGTCGAGGCCAATGTCGGCGCGCCGCAGGTTGCGTATCGCGAATATCTGAAGAAGCCCGTCGACATCGACTATACCCACAAGAAGCAGTCGGGCGGCACTGGCCAGTTCGGCCGCGTGAAGGTCAAGGTTCAGCCGGGCGAGCGCGGTTCGGGCATCATCTTCAAGGACGAGATCAAGGGTGGTAATATTCCCAAGGAATATATCCCCGCGATCGAGAAGGGTTTCCGCGAGACGGCGGCGACGGGCTCGCTGGTCGGCTTCCCGATCATCGACTTCGAGATCCTGCTGTATGATGGTGCGTACCACGACGTCGACTCGTCGGCGCTGGCGTTCGAAATCTGTGCCCGCGGCGCGATGCGCGAAGCGGCCCAGAAGTCGGGCATCACGCTGCTCGAGCCGGTGATGAAGGTCGAAGTCGTCACCCCGGAGGATTATCTGGGCGACGTGATCGGAGACCTGAACAGCCGCCGCGGCCAGATCCAGGGCACCGACACGCGCGGTAATGCGCAGGCGGTGACCGCGATGGTGCCGCTGGCGAACATGTTCGGCTATGTGAACTCGCTCCGCTCGTTCACCCAGGGCCGTGCGCAGTACAGCATGCAGTTCTCGCATTATGACGAGGTTCCGCAGAACGTTGCGGATGAAGTGAAAGCAAAGCTGGCATAATTCGGGAATCGTCGCTATGGGGCCACGCTTCGAGCACCCCCCTGGCGGCCGGCGATCGAGTTCAGAGAAGAAGGTAGGAAGAAAATGGCGAAAGCTAAGTTTGAGCGGACGAAGCCGCACTGCAACATCGGCACCATCGGTCACGTCGACCATGGCAAGACCTCGCTGACCGCGGCGATCACGAAGGTGCTGGCCGAAACCGGCGGCGCGACGTTCGTCGACTATGCCAACATCGACAAGGCTCCCGAAGAGCGCGAGCGCGGCATCACCATCTCGACCGCGCACGTCGAGTATGAGACCGCTGGGCGCCACTATGCGCACGTCGATTGCCCGGGCCACGCGGACTATGTGAAGAACATGATCACCGGCGCCGCGCAGATGGACGGCGCGATCCTCGTGGTCTCGGCCGCTGACGGCCCGATGCCGCAGACCAAGGAGCACATCCTGCTCGCCAAGCAGGTCGGCGTTCCCACGATGGTCGTCTTCCTGAACAAGGTCGATCAGGTTGACGATGCGGAGCTGCTCGAGCTCGTCGAGCTTGAAATCCGCGAAGAGCTTTCCAAGCGCGGTTTCGACGGCGACAACATTCCGATCATCGCGGGTTCGGCTCTCGCCGCGCTCGAGGACAGCAACTCCGAGATCGGCCGTGATGCCATCCTGAAGCTGATGGCTGCCGTCGACGAGTGGATCCCGCAGCCGGAGCGTCCGCTGGACCGTCCGTTCCTGATGCCGATCGAAGACGTGTTCTCGATCTCGGGCCGTGGTACGGTCGTGACCGGCCGCGTCGAGACCGGCATCGTCAAGGTTGGCGAAGAAGTCGAGATCGTCGGCATCAAGGACACCAAGAAGACCGTCGTCACCGGCGTCGAGATGTTCCGCAAGCTGCTCGATCAGGGCCAGGCCGGCGACAACATCGGTGCGCTGATCCGCGGCGTCGGCCGTGAAGAGGTCGAGCGTGGCCAGGTGCTCTGCAAGCCCGGCTCGATCAAGCCGCACAGCGAGTTCACTTCGGAGGTATATGTCCTCTCGAAGGACGAGGGTGGCCGTCACACGCCGTTCTTCGCGAACTATCGTCCTCAGTTCTACTTCCGCACCACGGACGTCACCGGTGAGGTTGTTCTCCCCGAGGGCACCGAGATGGTCATGCCGGGCGACAACGTCCAGCTGGCAGTCAAGCTGATCGCTCCGATCGCGATGGATCCGGGTCTGCGCTTCGCAATTCGCGAAGGTGGCCGTACCGTCGGCGCAGGGGTTGTCGCGACGATCACGAAGTAATATAGGCACCGCAGCCGCCCGATTCTCTTCGAGGGAATCGGGCGGCTCGCATTTTACAGTTACGGCTCTTTCGCATCGGTAGTGGACATGGAAACGCAGAATATACGGATTCGCCTGAAGGCGTTCGATCACCGCGTGCTCGACCAGGCAACTGGCGACATCGCTGATACGGCTCGCCGCACCGG
Organism: Sphingobium sp. FW305-3-2-15-F-TSA7; assembly: GCF_058787155.1. Lineage (NCBI taxonomy): Bacteria > Pseudomonadati > Pseudomonadota > Alphaproteobacteria > Sphingomonadales > Sphingobiaceae > Sphingobium > Sphingobium sp. FW305-3-2-15-F-TSA7. Next base: position 150,297 of record NZ_JBYSZM010000006.1, read on the forward strand.
CGCTCTGATTCGCGGACCTATTCCGCTGCCGACGCGCATCGAGAAATTTACCGTGAACCGCGGCCCGCACATCGACAAGAAGTCGCGCGAGCAGTTCGAGGTGAGAACGTACAAGCGGCTGCTCGACATCGTGCAGCCCACGCCGCAGACCGTCGACGCGCTGATGAAGCTCGACCTTGCTGCCGGCGTGAACGTCGAAATCAAATTGGCCTGAGCCAATTGACCTTTTGCCCTCGCTGATGCGGGGGCGCCTGAAGAGCTTCGGTTCTTCGGAGATGAAAGGGATACCGCACGGTTCGCCGTGGACTGCGTCCCCCGTCTCCCTCTTCGGAGGGAAACCAGCCCGGACGGGGCGACGCATGAATTCAGGGCTGACATGCCCCCCGGAAATGGTTCCGTGGGGGCCTCTGTTTTAAGGAGTCTTGATCATGCGCACTGGCGTGATCGCCAAGAAGATGGGGATGACCCGCCTGTTCCAGGGCGATGGTCGTCATGTTCCCGTCACTGTCCTGTCCCTTGAAGGGTGTCAGGTTGTCGCGCGCCGTGAGGCCGATCGCGATGGCTATGTCGCCGTTCAGCTCGGCGCCGGTACAGCAAAGGCGAAGAATGTTTCGAAGCCCGTTCGCGGGCATTTCGGCAAGAACGAAGTCGAGCTGAAGGCGCGTGTCGCCGAGTTCCGCGTCGCTGACGATGCGCTGCTCGATGTCGGCGCGACCATCGCTGCCGACCATTTCGTGACCGGCCAGCTGGTCGACATTGCCGGCCAGACGCAGGGCAAGGGCTTTGCCGGTGCGATGAAGCGCTGGGGTTTCGGCGGTATGCGCGCCACCCACGGTGTTTCGATCTCGCACCGTGCGCACGGTTCGACCGGCAACCGCCAGGATCCGGGCCGCGTGTTCAAGAACAAGAAGATGGCCGGCCATATGGGCGACCGTCAGCGCACCCAGCAGAATCTGGAAGTCGTCGGCACCGATGTCGAGCGCGGCCTGATCTTCGTGAAGGGCTCGGTGCCCGGCTCGAAGGGTGCGTGGCTTCTCGTCAAGGACGCCGTCAAGGTCGCCCGCCATGCTGAAGCGCCGTATCCGGCCAGCCTGAAGCAGGCAGCCAATTCCAACAACGACAGTGTTCCCGCTGACACCCCGGCTGAAGCCGAGGCTGCGCCTGCGGAAGTCACTGAAGGCCAGGAGGGCTGAACGTGAAGGTCAAGGTTCAAACCCTCGACGCCAAGGGCAAAGGCGATATCGAGCTCAATGATGCCGTGTTCGGCCTCGAGCCGCGCGCCGACATCCTGCACCGCGTCGTCACCTGGCAGCTCGAAAAGGCCCGCGGCACCGCCCGTGGTGCCCGTGAGCGTTCGGATGTCGCACGCACCGGCAAGAAGTTCGGTCGCCAGAAGGGCGGCGGTACGGCGCGTCACGGCGATCGTCGCGCCCCGATCTTCATCGGCGGCGGCAAGGCCCACGGTCCTCGCGTTCGCGACTTCAATCCGTCGCTGAACAAGAAGATTCGTGCACTGGGGCTCCGCATGGCGCTGTCGTCCAAGGCGAAGGCCGGACAGCTCATCGTGATGGACAGCCTCGAAGTGAAGGATGGCAAGACCAAGGCGCTGGCAGCCGATCTGGCGAAGCTGGGCTTCGGCAAGAGCGCACTGGTGATCGATGGCGAAAGCGTCGAGCAGAGCTTCGCGCTGGCATCGGCCAACCTGCACGCGATCAACGTGCTCCCGGCGATCGGCGCGAACGTCTATGACATTCTTAAAGCCGACACGCTGGTGCTGACCCGCGCCGCTGTCGAAAAGCTGGAGGCGCGGTTCAATGGCTAAGAAGCAGAACGCCGTGGACAATCGCCACTATGACGTGGTGGTCGCTCCGCACATCACCGAGAAGTCGACCCTGTTGAGCGAGCACAACGCCGTTGTGTTCAAGGTGGCGGGTGACGCCACCAAGCCGCAGATCAAGGCGGCCGTCGAGGCGCTGTTCGACGTCAAGGTCACCGGCGTGAACACGCTGGTCGTCAAGGGCAAGACCAAGCGCTGGAAGGGCAAGCCGTATACGCGCTCGGACGTGAAGAAAGCGATCGTGACGCTGAAGGCCGGCGATTCGATCGACGTGACCGAAGGGGTTAAGGCGTAATGGCACTCAAGCATTACAACCCGACGAGCCCGGCCCGACGCGGCCTGATCCTCGTCGACCGCTCTGCGTTGCACAAGGGCAAGCCCGTCAAGGCGCTGACCGAAGGCAAGCGCAAGACGGGTGGCCGCAACAACAAGGGTCACGTGACGTCGCGCGGCATCGCCGGCGGCCACAAGCAGCGCTATCGCATCGTCGATTTCAAGCGCCGCCTGTGGGACGTCGAGGGCACGGTCGAGCGGATCGAATATGATCCCAATCGCACCGCGTTCATCGCGCTGATCAATTACGGTCCCGACGAAGCCGGCAAGGAGCGTCTGGCCTATATCATCGCGCCGCAGCGCCTGGGCGTTGGCGACAAGGTGATCGCGGGCAAGAAGACCGACGTGAAGCCGGGCAACGCCATGGAGCTCGGTCAGATGCCGGTCGGCACCATCGTCCACAATGTGGAGATGAAGCCGGGCAAGGGCGGTCAGATCGCGCGTTCGGCGGGCACCTATGTCCAGGTCGTCGGTCGTGACCGTGGCCTCGTCATCGTCCGCCTCAACTCGGGCGAGCAGCGTTATATCCGCGGCGAGTGCATGGGCACGGTCGGTGCAGTGTCGAACCCCGACAATGCCAACCAGAACTTCGCCAAGGCTGGTCGCAGCCGCTGGATGGGCAAGCGCCCGCTGACCCGCGGTGTCGCCAAGAACCCTGTCGATCACCCGCACGGCGGTGGTGAAGGCCGGACCTCGGGTGGCCGTCATCCGGTCACGCCCTGGGGCAAGCCGACCAAGGGTGCGCGCACTCGTCACAACAAGGCGACGGACAAGATGATCATCCGTTCTCGCCACGCCAAGAAGAAGAGGTAAGCCATGGCCCGTTCCGTCTGGAAAGGTCCGTTTGTCGACCTGCATCTGCTGAAGAAAGCCGAGACCGCTCAGGAATCGGGTGGCCGCGCGCCGATCAAGACCTGGTCGCGTCGTTCCACCATCCTGCCGCAGTTCGTGGGGCTGACCTTCAGCGTCTACAATGGCCGCAAGTTCGTTCCCGTCTCGGTGAACGAGGATATGGTCGGCATGAAGCTCGGTGAATTCGCGCCCACGCGCTACTTCCCCGGCCACGCCGCCGACAAGAAGGGCAAGCGCTGATGAGCAAGGAAAAAGCCCCCCGTCGCGTTGGCGACAAGGAAGCGCTTGCCGTCGGCACGCAGATCCGCGGTTCGGCGCAGAAGCTGAACCTGGTCGCGGCGCTGATCCGCAACAAGAAGGCCGGCGACGCGCTGAACATCCTCTCCTTCTCCAAGAAGGGGATGGCGGTCGATGTCCGCAAGGTTCTCGCCAGCGCGATCGCCAATGCGGAGAACAACCACAATCTCGACGTCGACGCGCTGATCGTGTCCGAGGCGAGCGTGGGCAAGAGCATCTCGATGAAGCGCTTCGCCGCCCGCGCCCGCGGTCGTTCGTCGCGGATCGTGAAGCCGTTCAGCCGCGTGCGCATCGTGGTCCGTGAGCAGGAAGAAGCATAATGGGTCAGAAGAGCAATCCGATCGGGCTCCGCCTCCAGATCAACCGGACCTGGGACAGCCGCTGGTTCGCCGAAGGCGGCGATTATGGCCGGCTGCTGCTGGAGGATCTCCGGATCCGTCAGTATGTCATGAAGGAACTGCCGCAGGCCGCGATCTCCAAGGTCGTGATCGAGCGTCCGGCCAAGCTGTGCCGCGTTTCCATCTATGCCGCACGCCCCGGCGTGATCATCGGCAAGAAGGGCGCCGACATCGAAAAGCTTCGCAAAAAGCTGGGCGCGATGACGTCGTCGGACGTCAGCCTGAACATCGTCGAGATCCGCAAGCCGGAAATCGACTCCAGGCTGGTGGCCCAGTCGGTCGCTGATCAGCTCGAGCGCCGCGTGGCTTTCCGTCGTGCGATGAAGCGCGCCGTGCAGTCGGCTCTCCGCCTTGGCGCGGAAGGCATCCGGATCACCTGCGGCGGCCGTCTCGGCGGCGCCGAGATCGCGCGGACCGAATGGTATCGCGAGGGCCGGGTTCCGCTGCACACGCTGCGCGCGAACGTCGACTATGCCGAGGCCGAGGCTCACACCGCTTATGGCGTGTGCGGCATCAAGGTCTGGATCTTCAAGGGCGAGATTCTCGGCCATGATCCCATGTCGCAGGATCGGCTCATGCTGGAGGCACAGACCTCCGGCGTGCGTCCGGCACGCTGAACGAATTGAGGTAGGCTCCAATGCTGCAACCCAAAAAGACCAAGTTCCGCAAAGCGTTCAAGGGCCGCATCCACGGCGACGCCAAGGGCGGCACGGCGCTGAACTTCGGGTCGTTCGGCCTGAAGGCGCTTGAGCCCGACCGGATCACCGCGCGCCAGATCGAGGCGGCCCGCCGCGCGATCACGCGTCACATCAAGCGTCAGGGACGTTTGTGGATCCGCGTGTTCCCCGACGTGCCGGTGTCGAAGAAGCCCGCCGAAGTCCGCCAGGGCAAGGGCAAGGGTTCGAACGAATATTGGGCGGCGCGCGTCAAGCCCGGTCGTATCCTGTTCGAGCTGGACGGCGTTCCCGGCCCGCTGGCCCGCGTCGCTTTCGAGCGTGCGATGGAAAAGCTGCCGATCAAAACCAAGGTGGTCGCCCGCCTTGGCGAATCGATGCACTGAGGAATTTGAGAGATGGCAAAGAAATCCACAGCCGCTCCGAAGGACGATCTGAAGGTGAAAACCGACGACGAGCTGTCGACGCAGCTCGGCGAGATGAAGCGCGAGCAGTTCAACCTGCGCTTCCAGGCCGCCACCAACCAGCTCGAGAAGCCGAGCCGTGTGCGTGAGGTTCGCCGCACGATCGCCCGGATCAAGACGCTCCAGACGCAGCGTTCCGCTGCGGCTGGCAAGTAAGGAGCATCTGAGATGCCGAAGCGCGTGCTGACCGGGACGATCGTCTCGGACAAGACCGACAAGACCGTGGTGGTGAAGGTGGAGCGCCGGGTGAAGCACCCGCTCTACGGAAAGATCATCAAGCGGTCCAAGAAGTACCACGCCCATGACGAGGCGAATACGTACAAGGAAGGCGAGACCGTGCGCATCGAGGAGACCGCGCCGATCTCGAAGCTGAAGACGTGGAAGGTCGTTGACCGGGTGGATACCCACCGGGCACCGGAAGCCGCAGTCGAAGGCTGACAAGCAGTCAGGGAACTACCGGGGCATCCCGGCAAGCCAAGTGAGAAGGAACCGGATCAATGATCCAGATGCAGTCAAATCTTGACGTCGCCGACAATAGCGGCGCCAAGCGCGTCCAGTGCATCAAGGTGCTCGGCGGCTCCAAGCGTCGCACCGCGAGTGTCGGCGACGTGATCGTCGTTTCCGTCAAGGAAGCGGCGCCGCGCGGCAAGGTTAAGAAGGGCGACGTCCATCGCGCCGTGATCGTTCGCACCGCGAAGGACATTCATCGTCCCGACGGTTCGACGATCCGCTTCGACGGCAACGCCGCGGTGCTGGTCAACAAGAACGAGGAGCCGATCGGCACCCGTATCTTTGGCCCGGTCGTTCGCGAGCTGCGCTCGAAGAACTTCATGAAGATCATCTCGCTCGCGCCGGAGGTGTTGTAAGATGGCTTCCGCGAAGATCCGCAAGGGTGACACGGTTGTCGTTCTGTCCGGCAAGGACAAGGGCCGCACCGGTGAAGTCACCAAGAGCTTGCCCAAGGACGGCAAGGTGATCGTGTCCGGCGTCAACGTCGCGACCCGCCACCGCAAGCCGACCCAGGCGAACCCGCAGGGCGGGCTCGAGCGCACGGAAGCGCCGCTTCACGTCTCGAAGGTCGCGATTGCCGACCCCAAGACGGGCAAAGCAACGCGCGTCCGCTTTGAAACCAAGGACGGCAAGAAGGTCCGTGTGGCCGTGAAGTCCGGGGAGGTCATCAATGGCTGACAAATATACGGCGCGACTCCGGAAGGTCTATGACGACACGATCGTCAAGGCGATGACCGAGAAGTTCGGCTATGAGAACGCAATGCAGGTGCCCCGGCTCGAGAAGATCGTGCTGAACATGGGTGTCGGCGAAGCGACGCAGGACAAGAAGAAGGTCGACACCGCGGCAGCGGAGCTTGAGCTGATCGCGGGCCAGAAGCCCGTCATCACCAAGGCGAAGAAGTCGATCGCGCAGTTCAAGCTGCGTGAAGGCATGCCGATCGGTGTGAAGGTGACTCTGCGCCGCGAGCGGATGTACGAGTTCCTCGACCGCCTGGTGACGATCGCGCTTCCGCGCGTTCGCGACTTTCGCGGTCTGAACCCGAAAAGCTTCGACGGACGTGGCAATTATGCCATGGGCCTCAAGGAGCAGATCGTGTTCCCCGAGATCAACTATGACCGCATCGAAAAGGTGCGCGGCATGGACGTGATCGTGACCACCACGGCGAAGACCGACGATGAAGCGCGCGAGCTGCTTCGCCTGTTCGGTTTCCCGTTCCCGATTGAAGAGCAGAAGCAGGCGGCTTGAGGCCGGACCTGCCTGACAGAAGGAAGAGAACTTAAGTCATGGCGAAACTGAGTTCGATCAACAAGAATGAGCGTCGCAAGAAGCTGGTGAAGAAGTATGCCGGCCGTTATGCGAAGCTGAAGGCACTGGCCGCGGACAACACGCTCGACGAGACCGAGCGCCTGATCGCGCGCCTGAAGATGGCTGAGATCCCCCGTAACGGCAATCCGACCCGGATTCGCAACCGTTGCGAGCTCACTGGCCGTCCGCGCGCCTATTATCGCAAGTTCCGTCTCTGCCGTATTCAGCTGCGCGATCTGGCCAATAAGGGCCTGATCCCCGGCGTTACGAAGTCGAGCTGGTAAGGGTAAGAAGATGGCATTGACCGATCCCCTGGGTGATTTGCTCACCCGCATCCGCAACGGCCAGCGGGCCCGCAAGGACAGCGTGGTTTCCCCCGCGTCCAAGCTGCGCGCGCGCGTCCTCGACGTGCTTCAGCGCGAGGGCTATATCCGCGGCTATAAGGAAGAAGAGCTTGCCGGCCATGACGGTCTGCGCATCGAGCTGAAATATTTCGAGGGCCAGCCCGCGATTCAGCATGTCGCGCGCGTCTCGAAGCCTGGCCGCCGCGTCTATTCGGGTTCGAAGGACCTGCCGCGCGTGCGCAACGGCCTCGGCATCACGATCGTTTCGACGCCGAAGGGCGTTCTGTCGGACGCGGAAGCGCGCGAGCAGAATGTCGGCGGCGAAGTGCTGGCGGAGGTGTTCTGATGAGCCGCATCGGTAAAGTACCGGTTCCCGTGCCCGCCGGCGTCAGCGCCAGCATCGAGGGCAGCATTCTTTCGGTCAAGGGACCGAAGGGCACGCTGACCATGCCGATGATGGACGACATCAGCTATGGCATCGAGGATGGCCGTATCGTCGTGAAGCCCGCGAACGAGAGCAAGCGTGCACGCGCCTTCTGGGGCATGCATCGCACGCTCGTTCAGAACCTGGTGACCGGCGTCACCGACGGTTTCTCGAAAGTGCTCGAGATCACCGGCGTCGGCTATCGTGCCAATGCGCAGGGCCGGAAGCTCAAGCTTCAGCTCGGCTACAGCCATGATGTCGATATCGAGGTGCCCGAGGGCATCGAGGTGAAGACGCCCGATCAGACCACGGTCGAGATCAGCGGCATCGACAAGCAGAAGGTGGGCCAGCTGGCCGCCGAGATCCGTCGCTGGCGCAAGCCGGAGCCCTATAAGGGCAAGGGCATCAAATATCGCGGCGAGTTTATCTTCCGCAAAGAAGGCAAGAAGAAGTAAGCCATGGCGAAACTCTCTCTCTTCGATCGCCGCCGTCGGCGCGTCCGGACCGCTCTCAAGGCGCGTGGCGGTTTGCGTCCCCGGCTCTCGGTCCATCGCTCGGGCCGTCACATCTACGCTCAGGTCATCGACGATGCCCAGGGCCGTACCGTGGCGTCCGCTTCGACTCTCGACAAGGATGTGCGCGGCAAGACCGGCGCAACGGCCGAAGCCGCTGCCGATGTCGGCAAGCGCGTGGCCGAGGCTGCCAAGAAGGCGGGCGTCACCCAGGTGGTGTTCGACCGTGGCGGCTTCCTGTTTCACGGACGCGTCAAGGCGCTGGCGGAAGCCGCGCGTGAAGGCGGATTGGAGTTCTGATTATGGCTGACGAAACTGAAATCCAGGGCGTCGAAGCCACTCCCGCAGCCGAGGGCGCTCCCGCAGAGGGCCGCGGCCCCCGTGGTCCGCGTGGCGGCCGTGGCGGCAATCGCGGCGGCAACGACCGCGGTGGTGGTCGTGGTGGCCGGCGCGACGATCGTCGCGGTGGCCAGAACCAGGACGAAGGCGGCGAAGAGCTGATCGAGAAGCTGGTTCACATCAACCGCGTCTCCAAGACCGTGAAGGGCGGCAAGCGCTTCGGCTTTGCCGCGCTGGTCGTGGTCGGCGACGGCAAGGGTCGTGCGGGCTTCGGCCACGGCAAGGCCCGCGAAGTGCCCGAGGCGATCTCCAAGGCGACCGCGGCGGCCAAGAAGGCCATGATCCGCGTGCCGCTGCGCGAAGGTCGCACGCTGCATCATGACGGCAATGGCCATTTCGGCGCCGGCAAGGTGACGCTGCGGTCGGCGCCTGCCGGTACCGGCATCATCGCGGGTGGCCCGATGCGCGCCATCTTCGAGAGCCTCGGCGTTGCCGATGTGGTGACCAAGTCGGTCGGCACGTCCAACCCGTACAACATGATCCGCGCGACCTTCGCGGCGCTCGGCGAGCAGACCTCGCCGAAGAGCGTGGCGCAGCGTCGCGGCAAGAAGATCGCCGACCTGCTCGGCCGCGGCGGTTCGCAGACCGCTCAGGCCGATGCCGAAGCGGTCGTGGAGTAAGCGACATGGCGAAGATCAAGATCAAGCAGATCGGTTCGCCGATCCGTCGTCCCGCCAGCCAGCGTGCGATCCTGACGGGCCTCGGCCTCGGCAAGATGCACCGTGAGGTTGAGCTGGAGGACACTCCCGAAGTGCGCGGCATGATCAAGAAGCTGCCGCACATGGTCCAGGTCCTGGATTGAACGAATATCCGCTGCTCTTCGGGGCAGCGGTAGCGCGACAAAAGCGAAAGCGAGTGCAAGACAATGAAACTCAATGACATCCGCGACAATGAAGGTGCCCGCAAGGGCCGCATGCGCGTTGGCCGGGGCATCGGCTCGGGCAAGGGCAAGACCGCTGGACGCGGCCAGAAGGGCGCCAAGGCGCGTTCGGGCGTTGCGATCAACGGCTTCGAGGGCGGTCAGATGCCGCTCCACATGCGTATCCCGAAGCGCGGCTTCAACAACATCTTCGCCAAGGACTTCTCGGAAGTGAACCTGGGCGCGATCCAGAAGCTGCTCGACACCGGCAAGCTCGGTACCGAGGGCACGATCGACCATGCTGCGCTGAAGGCCGTCGGCCTCGCGCGTGGCGGCAAGGACGGCGTGCGCATCCTGGGCAAGGGCGAATTCTCCGCGAAGCTCTCTTTCAAGGTTGCCGGCGTGTCGAAGGGCGCGAAGGAAGCCATCGAGAAGCTCGGCGGCTCGGTTGAGGTGATCGCGGTGGTTCCGGCCGCCGAGAAGGCCGCAGCCAAGAAGGGCAAGACCCTGGCCGCGAAGAAGGAAAAGGCGAAGGGCTGAATCAGCCCCTCGCGTGATCAGGCTTAGACAAAGCCGGATCGACCACTATATGGGGCGGCGGGGTGCGGCAACGCGTTCCGCCGCTCTTATTTTCTGGGTCTAAGGACGATCATGGCATCCGCAGCCGACAACCTGGCATCCAATCTCAACCTGTCGAAATTCGCGCAGGCCACCGAGCTCAAGAAGCGCCTGTGGTTCACGCTGGGCGCGCTCATCATCTTCCGATTGATGAGCCACGTCCCGCTGCCCGGCATCGACCCGCGCGCGCTGTCGACGCTTTATGCGACGACGCAGGGTGGCGTGCTCGATTTCTTCAACACCTTTTCGGGCGGATCGCTCGAGCGGATGAGCGTGATCGCGCTAGGCGTGATGCCGTACATCACCGCCTCGATCGTCATCCAGCTGGCGACCGCGCTGTCGCCGACGCTGACGGCGATCAAGAAAGAGGGTGAGAGCGGCCGCAAGCGGCTGAACCAATATACCCGCTACGGCACGGTCGGCCTGACCGCGATCCAGGGCTATTTCATCGCCGTGGGCCTCGAGAATTGGGGCGCGGCGCAGGGCATGGCCGCGGTCGTCGAACCGGGCATCGCCTTCCGCGTCGCCGCGGTGATCTCGCTGGTCGGCGGCACGATGTTCCTGATGTGGCTGGGTGAGCAGATCACCAGCCGCGGCGTCGGCAACGGCGTATCGCTCATCATCATGGCGGGCATCGTCTCGCAGTTGCCGCGCGCGCTGGTCAACCTGTTTGAAGGCGGCCGTACCGGTTCGATGCAGCCGCTGGTGATCCTCGGCATCATCGGCCTGGCGCTCGGCCTGATCGCGTTCATCTGCTTCATGGAGCGTGCGCAGCGACGCGTGCTGATCCAATATCCCAAGCGACAGACGCAACGCGGGCTGATGCAGGCGGAAAAGAGCCACCTGCCGCTCAAGATCAACACCGCGGGCGTGATCCCGCCGATCTTCGCCTCGTCGCTGCTGCTGATGCCGCTGACTTTGGTCCAGTTCGCCGGACAGCGCGCCGCGGGCGAGAGCGCCTGGGGCGACTTCATGATCTCGGTGACGACGTCGCTGCAGCATGGTTCGCCGCTCTACATGTCGCTCTATGCGGCGGGCATCATCTTCTTCTGCTTCTTCTACACCGCGGTCGTGTTCAACCCGGAAGAGACGGCGGACAATCTGAAGCGCTATGGCGGCTTCATCCCCGGCATCCGTCCCGGCAAGAACACCGCCGACTATCTGGATTTCGTGCTCACGCGCATCACCGTGATCGGCGCTGCCTATCTGACGGTGATCTGCCTGGTGCCCGAATATCTGATCGCGACCGCCGGCATCCCCTTCTATCTGGGCGGCACCAGCCTGTTGATCGTCGTCAATGTGACGATGGATACGGTCACGCAGATCCAGAGCCACTTGCTGGCGCACCAATATGGCGACCTGATCAAGAAGGCGAAGCTGAAGGGCGGTCGGCCGCGCTGACCGGTCCAGGCGATTTGCGGTTCGATGGGGTCATCGAACGACTCGAAAATCGCGACAAAACGAATATCCAGGTCAGGCTGCGTGATTCCGGAATTGGGCAGCTTGATCTGGAACGATACGCGGAGAGACTGCGCACATGAATATCATCCTGTTGGGACCCCCGGGGGCGGGGAAGGGGACGCAGGCCAGCCGGCTCGTCGAGGAACGCGGAATGGTTCAGCTCTCGACGGGCGACATCCTCCGTGCGGCGGTGAAGGAGGGGACCGAGGTCGGCAAGATGGCCGACGAGATCATGAAGGCCGGCAAGTTCTTCCCGGACGAGCTGATGGCGCAGATCCTGGGCGAGCATATGGACAAGCTCGATCCGGAAACCGGCATCATCTTCGACGGCTATCCGCGCACCGCGCGCCAGGCCGAATTGCTCGACGAACTGGTGGCTGATCGCGGACGGACGCTCGATCACGTCATCGAACTCGAAGTCGATGAGGATGCGCTGGTCGAGCGTATCACCGGCCGCTTCACCTGCGCCAAGTGCGGCGAAGGCTATCATGACCGGTTCAAGCAGCCCAAGGTCGAGAATGTCTGCGACGTCTGCGGTAGCCATGAGTTCAAGCGCCGGCCCGACGACAATGCGGAGACCGTCCGGACGCGCATGGCCGAATACCGCGCCAAGACCGCACCGATCCTGCCGATCTACGATGCGCGCGGACTGGTGAGCCGGGTGGACGGCATGGCCGACATCGCCGAGGTGACCGAGGCGATCGAAAAGATCCTCGGCCCCGCCTGATCACATATGAAATCTCCCCTCCGCGCTGCGCGCGGGGGAAGATGACAGGACTGCCGGATCAGCCGATCAGCGCGGCGAAGAATTCCGGTTTCATCGCGATCAGCAACGCGATCATGCCGCCGATGGCCAGGCCCATCAGCGTGCCGGCGGCGACCCCGCGCATCACCAGCTTCTGTTCTCCGTTCGTCATGTAATTCTCCACTGGCCGCGTCATGATCCCGGCCAGACTCGATAGTGTCATGCGCGCGGACTTTCTTACAGTGTGAATCACATATCCGTGTGCGCCCGAGCGAATCCCGCTAATATCGAGTGATCGGGTTGGACATGGAGGGGGCATGCGCAAAATCTGTCTTTTCGTCGGGCTGGCGCTGTTCGCGGCTGCGCCAGCGGCGGCCGAGGTCAAGTCGGCGAGCGATACCGGCTTCGAACTGGTCTTCAGCGAAACGGTGAGCAAGCCGCCCGAAGAGGTGTGGGCCGCGCTCAAGGCGCCCGCCAGATGGTGGAACAAGGACCATACCTATAGCGGCGACGCGGCCAATCTGTGGATGGACGCGCAGGCCGGCGGCTGCTTCTGCGAGAAGCTGGCGGGCGAGGGCGGCAGCCGGGGCAGTATCGAACATGCGCGGGTCGTCTACGCCCAACCCGGCAAGGTGCTACGTCTCCAGGGCGCGTTCGGGCCGCTCCAGGCTCATCCTGTGATCGGCATCATGACTTTCACGCTCAAGCCCGCCGAAGGCGGCGGCACGGCCATCGCGGTCAGCTATGTGCTGGGCGGCCATGTCGCTGCGGACGGCGGCACCGCCGCCATCGCGCCGCTGGTCGACAAGGTGCTGGGCGAGCAGGTCGCGGGCCTCAAGGCGTTCGTCGACGCGGCCCCCGCGCAATAGATCTTCGGACCAATTGATTCGGACGGAAGGAGGTTTAACCTCCTTCCACGGACGACCGCCGACTCGAGCGGGCCGCCGTGGGTCGCCTGTGCTGCGTTTGGAACGAACGGCGGGGGCGAAGCAAATGGCGATAACCGATCATGTCGATCTGCCCACCTTCATGGAGGGGGTGAAGAAGCGTAATCCCGGACAGCCCGAATTCTGTCAGGCGGTGCAGGAGGTGTCGGAGGACATTTTCGACTTTATCGAGGACAAGGAGCAATATCACTCCCAGCAGATATTGCGCCGCATCGCCGAGCCGGACCGGATCATCTCGTTCCGCGTCTGCTGGGAGGACGATGCCGGCAATATCCGCGTCCAGCGCGGCTGGCGCGTGCAAAACAACAATGCGATCGGGCCGTACAAGGGCGGCATCCGCTTCCATCCGTCGGTCACCGAAAGCGTGCTCAAATTCCTCGCCTTCGAACAGACCTTCAAGAACGCGCTGACCGGCCTGCCCATGGGCGGCGGCAAGGGCGGCGCGAACTTCAATCCGAAGGGCAAGAGCGATCGTGAGGTCATGCGCTTCTGCCAGAGCTTCATGACCGAGCTTTACCGGCATGTCGGCGCGGACGTCGATGTGCCGGCCGGTGATATCGGCGTGGGCGGACGCGAGATCGGCTATATGTTCGGCCAGTATAAACGGATCACCAACCAGTTCACCGGCGTGCTGACGGGTAAGGGGCTGGAATATGGCGGTTCGCTGATCCGGACGGAGGCGACCGGCTATGGCGCCACCTATTTCCTGCAGAATATGCTCGCGACCAAGGGGCGCGACCTGAGCGGGATGACCGCGGTGATCTCGGGATCGGGCAACGTCGCGACGCACGCGGCGGAAAAGGTGACGCAGCTTGGCGGCAAGGTGCTGACCCTGTCGGACTCGGCGGGCTTCATCCATGATCCCGACGGCATCGATCTGGAGAAGATCGACTGGGTGAAACACCACAAGACGCACACGCGCGGCCGCATCTCCGATTATGTCGCGCAATATCCGCGCGCCAGCTTCACCGAGGGGCGGACGCCCTGGGGCGTGCCGTGCGATGTGGCGCTGCCCTGTGCGACGCAGAACGAATTGCTGGGGGAGGATGCGCGGACTCTGGTCGCCAATGGCTGTATCGCGGTTTCCGAGGGGGCCAATATGCCGACCGACCTGGCGGGCGTGCATATCTTCAAGGATGCGCGAATCCTCTTCGCGCCGGGCAAGGCGGCGAATGCCGGCGGTGTCGCTGTCTCGGGGCTGGAAATGAGCCAGAATTCGGAGCGCCGGTCGTGGAAGGAGGCCGAGCTCCAGCAATTGCTGCTCGATATCATGGCCGGTATCCATGCCAGCTGCCTGCGCTACGGCCGGGTGACCGACGACTATGTCGACTATGTGAAGGGCGCGAACATCGCGGGCTTCAAGAAAGTGGCCGATGCGATGCTCGCTTATGGGGTGGTGTAGCGGGCGGCGCGGTCGAGGGTTTTTGTTCGGTGTGGGAATTCCCTCCCCTCCCTGCGCGCAGCGTGGGGAGGAGAGAGGTCTCCCGTCATCCACCGCGCATGACAATTTCTTCATCTGCCCGTCACCGGGGCGAGCGGAGCGGGCTGCTACATCCTGGATCGACCCGAGCGATGGGTGCTCGGTTGAAGGAGAAAACAGGATGCGCAAGACTCTCGTCGCCTCGCTGGTCATGGCCGGCCTCGTCGCCGTGCCGACGATCGCCGCCGCCAAGTCGGACAAGCCAGCCGTGCACAAGGTCGTGAAACACGAGAAGAAGGCCAAGAAGGCAACCGCCGCGAAGACCAGCTGACCCTGATACTCCTCAGACGATCCTCCCGGCGGGCCCGGCGGAGCTTCCTCTTCTCCGCCGGGCCAACCGCGTCGGCGATCGGCGAAACGCTGGCTTGTCGAGTTGAGCCGGCCCGAAGGACATGACTGGAGACGCGTCCATGAGCCGCAAGATCCTGATCATGGAAGACGATGCGGCGACTGCCGACTATGTCGCCAGGGGGCTGGGCGAGGCGGGTTATGTCGTCGACAGCACGGGCAATGGCCGTGAAGGCTTCTTCCTCGCCAGCGAGGACAGCTACGATCTGCTCATCGTCGACCGGATGATGCCGGGCATGGATGGATTGTCGGTCGTTCGCGCCTTGCGCGCGGCCAATATCGGCACGCCGTCGATCATCCTGTCCGCGCTCGGATCGGTGGAGGACCGGATCGACGGGCTTCGCGACGGGTCGGACGATTATGTGACCAAACCCTTTTCGCTGGCGGAACTGATGGTGCGCGCCGAGGCCCTGCTGCGTCGCGCGGAACGCGCGGCCGCAAATGCCGGCGACGCCAGGCTGACCATCGGCGATCTCGAGATCGACCTGCTCGCGCGAACCGTGCGGCGCGGCAATCGGCCGATCGCACTCGTCCCGCGCGAATTCAGCCTGCTCGTCTTCCTTGCCCGGCATGCCGGCCATGTCGTGACGCGCACGATGATGCTCGAAAAGCTGTGGGGATATCATTTCGATCCCGGCACCAACGTCATCGACGTGCATATCGGCCGCCTGCGCCGCAAGATCGACGAAGGCTGCGATCGTCCGCTGCTCCACACCGTCCGCGGCGCCGGCTACAGGCTGTCGTCGGAGCCCTGATGCGATGCGGATATCGACCACTGCCCGCCTTGCCGCACTCGCCGCTTTGCTGGTCTTCGCGTCGAACCTGGCGGTGATCGGCTATGTCCGCATCCAGACCCATGACGATGCGGTGGCGCGGCTCGAGAGCGAGGTCACCGAACAGGCCGACGCATTGCAGGCGGTCTATCGGTCGGGTGGAGCACAGGCGCTCGCCCGCGCAGTCGGCGAACTGACGGTGTCGGGCGATGAGGATCTGATCGTCGCGCTGACCGATGCCGGCGGACGCGTGCGGCAAGGGAATGTCCGGGGCCCGATTCCGCTGAAAAAGGCAGCGTCCTTCCAGATTGCGCCGCCCGCGGGTGGCGAACCCCCATCGGGTTTCGTGGTCCGCCGCGTCGGGACCGGCTGGCTGTTGAACGGCCGCAGGGCCGATGAAAGCCTGTTGCTCCAGCGCGCGCTGGAGCGTGCCTTGCTGGTTTCGGGCGCGCTTTCGCTGCTGATGGGGGCGATTGGCGGCGTGATCATCGCTTATTTCGTCGGCCGCAGGCTGCGCGTGATCGCGGGCGTCGTCGACGCGGTCGCCGCCGGGGATCTCTCGCATCGCGCGGGCATCGTCTCGGGCGGGGACGCCTTCGACGCGCTTGCCGGCCGCGTCAACATGATGCTCGACCGGATCGAGGGGCTGATGCACGAGCTCCAGCTGCTCACCAACAGCCTGGCGCACGACCTCCGGTCGCCGCTGTCGCGGCTTCGCGTCAAGGTGGAGCGCGCGGTCGCGCTGGGCGACGGGCCGCAGCGCGATGCTGCGCTGAACGGCTTGTTGCAGGAAACCGACATCATCATGCGGATGCTCTCGACCTTGCTCGAGATCGGGCGACTCGAAACCATGCATGGTCGTTCGCAGTTCGACTGGATCGAGCCGGGCGCGCTGGTGAGCGATCTCTGCGACATGTACGAGCCGGTGATGGAGGATGCGCGAATCGCATTCACCTCGACTATCGAGGGACCGATCCTGCCGATGCGGGCGCATCGCGAACTGCTGTCGCAGGCGCTGGCCAATCTGGTCGACAATGCGATCCGGCATGGCTGCCATGGCGACGGCAATGATGCGATCGCGGTTCGCCTGCGCGCGCATGCGGGCGAACTCGCCCTGGTGGTCGAGGATCGCGGATCTGGTATCACGCGGGAAGAGGAAGCCGAGGCGCGCCGCCGCTTCGGCCGGCTGGACGTTGCCCGGTCTCGTCCTGGCGCAGGGCTCGGTTTGGCACTTGTGGAAGCGGTCAGCCGGATGCATGGCGGGCGACTGGAGCTGGCGGACAATGCCCCCGGTCTTGCCGCGCGCATGATCCTGCCGGCGGGCCTGGGGTCGCGTGGCTGAGAAAGCCCGCTGCCGCTTGACTCTCTCCCGCGGCAAGCCTAAATCCAACATATTCCGAAACACCGGTTCCCGGCGGCGCTTTCTTGCGCTCGCCGATTTCTTGCGTTTCGGGAGTCAGGCGTTGAGATGGGTGGCCGTGCCAAAGTCACCCGTGGAGCAGGAGAAAGAAGAATGGCTCGTATTGCGGGTGTCAACATCCCGACCAACAAGCGCGTGCTGATCGCGCTTCAGTATATTCACGGAATCGGCCCGGCCAAGGCCAAGGCGATCACGGAGAAGCTGGGCATTGCGTCCGAGCGCCGCGTTCAGGACCTGTCGGACCAGGAAGTGCTTCAGATCCGCGAGACGATCGACGCCGATCACACCGTGGAAGGCGACCTGCGTCGCGAGACCGCGATGAACATCAAGCGTCTTATGGACCTGGCCTGCTATCGCGGCCTGCGTCACCGCAAGGGGCTGCCCGTTCGTGGCCAGCGCACGCACACCAATGCGCGCACCCGCAAGGGCAAGGCCAAGCCGATCGCCGGCAAGAAGAAGTAAGCCCGCGGGCTAGATACAGGTCAGGATATATCCAATGGCACGTGAACCGCAGCGCATTCGCCGTCGCGAGCGCAAGAACATCACTTCCGGCGTCGCGCATGTGAACGCCAGCTTCAACAACACGATGATCACCATCACCGACGCGCAGGGCAATGCGATTTCCTGGTCGTCCGCCGGCATGATGGGTTTCAAGGGCAGCCGCAAGTCGACGCCCTATGCTGCCCAGGTTGCCGCCGAGGACGCGGGCAAGAAGGCCGCCGAGCACGGCGTCCGCACGCTCGAGGTCGAGGTGAAGGGTCCGGGTTCGGGTCGTGAATCCGCGCTTCGCGCGCTTCAGGCGGTCGGTTTCAACATCACGTCGATCCGCGATGTGACGCCGATCCCGCACAACGGCGTGCGCCCCTCCAAGCGTCGCCGCGTCTGATTCCTGGACGCCGCGCAACCGCGCGGCGTTCTTGCAGTTTATCCCGGCGGACCGTTCGTGTCCGCCCAAAGCCAAGGGGAAGCCCGTGTCTGTCAATGCAAAGAACTGGCAGGAAATGAAGAAGCCCAATGGCCTGGAAAAGAAAGCAGGCGGAGACAGCAAGCGCAAGGCGACCTTCGTCGCCGAGCCGCTGGAGCGCGGCTTCGGCCTGACGCTCGGCAACGCGTTGCGTCGCGTGCTGCTTTCGTCGCTCCAGGGTGCTGCGGTGACTTCGATCCGTATCGAGAACGTGCTCCACGAGTTCTCCAGCCTCGCCGGTGTTCGTGAGGACGTGACCGATATCGTCCTCAACGTGAAGCAGATCGCGCTCAGGATGGAAGGCGAGGGCCCCAAGCGGCTCCAGCTTTCGGCGACCGGGCCGGCGGAAGTGACCGCCGGCATGATCTCCGTCTCGGGCGACATCGAAGTGATGAACTCGGATCTGGTGATCTGCCACCTCGACGAGGGTGCGACGCTGAACATGGAACTGACCGCGGATGTCGGCAAAGGCTATGTGCCCGCCGCCGCCAACCGCCCGGCCGACGCGCCGATCGGCCTGATTCCGATCGACGCGCTCTATTCGCCGGTCCGCCAGGTCGCCTATAAGGTCGAGAACACCCGCGTCGGCCAGGAGCTCGATTACGACAAGCTCACCCTGACGCTCGACACCGATGGCACCGTGACGCCGGAAGATGCGCTGGCCTATGCCGCGCGCATCCTTCAGGACCAGCTCCAGCTGTTCGTCCACTTCGACGACCAGATGATCCAGTCGTCCGCGCCGATCGGCATGGCCGCTCCCGCTTCGTCGGAAGGCGAGAGCGACACCAACCAGATCAACCGCTACCTGCTCAAGAAGGTGGACGAGCTGGAACTGTCGGTGCGTTCGGCCAACTGCCTCAAGAACGACAACATCATCTATATCGGCGATCTGGTGCAGAAGACCGAAGCGGAGATGCTGCGTACGCCGAATTTCGGCCGCAAGTCGCTCAATGAGATCAAGGAAGTCCTCTCCAGCATGGGCCTGCGCCTCGGCATGGAGATCCCCGGCTGGCCGCCCGAGAATATCGAGGAAATGGCCAAGAAGCTGGAACAGGAAATCATGGGCTGACGCCCATCGGGTCGAAGCCTGGCTTCGACCCGGATTTCCGGCTTCGCATTCCGGCTGCCGCTGGAGTGACGAGACGATTTCAAGGGTTTTCGGCGGTGGCCCGTTTCGCACCGCCTGGTCCGGGGTACCAGCGGGTCTCCATCAAAGTACCGCTTTGATGGGTTCGCTATACGGCCCCCGAACGAACTGAAGGAAGATTACCATGCGTCATCGCGTCGGCGGCCGTAAGCTGCAACGTACCTCGTCCCATCGCGCGGCCCTGTTCCGCAACATGGCGGCGGCGCTCATCAAGCATGAGCAGATCCTGACCACCACCGCCAAGGCCAAAGAGCTTCGCCCCTATGTGGAGAAGCTGATCACCCTGGCGAAGAAGGGCGGCCTGTCGAACCGCCGCCTGGCGCATGCCCGGCTGCTCGACGATACCCAGCTGAAGAAGCTCTTCGAGGTGCTGGCGGATCGCTACAAGGATCGCAACGGCGGCTATACCCGCGTCATCAAGGCCGGTTTCCGCGCCTCGGATGCGGCGGCGATCGCCTATATCGAACTCGTCGATCGCGACGTCAGCGCCAAGGGGCAGGATTCCGGCCCGGTGCTGAGCGATGACGAATATGCCGACGCCGCGTAAGCAGCGTTGAGCGACGAGACAGAAGGGGCCTCGCGGAAACGCGGGGCCCTTTTTCGTTTCGGGGGTCGCGATAGTGGATTCCCGACCCCGAATTGCTCTAGTCTCCGGGATAAGAATTACCGGAGATGATCGTTGATGCGCGCTGCGCCGTTCCTGTTTCTGTCTTTGTTCACGCTCGGCGCGCCGGCGCATGCGGCCGATGCCGGCGGCTATGGCTATCCTGCAACCGCGACGGTGCCGGTGGTCGAGACGCAGTTCGGCGTGGCGGTGGCCGACCCCTATCGCTGGCTCGAGAATGACGTGCGTACCGACGCGAAGGTGCGGCAATGGGTCGAGAGCGAGAATGCGGCCACCAACAAATATCTCAATACCCTGCCGGGACGCGATATCCTGAAGACGCGGATGCGTGCGCTGACCGATTTCGAGCGGTTCGGTGTGCCGCGCAAGGCGGGCGCCCGCTATTTCTACATGCGCAATGACGGGCTCCAGAACCAGTCGGTGCTGTGGGTGCGCGAGGGACTGGCCGGCCCGGCGCGCATATTGATCGACCCCAATGGCTGGGCGAAGGACGGCGCGACCGCATTGGGCGAATGGAGCGCGTCCGACGACGGCGCCAGGCTGGTCTATGCGATCCAGGACGGCGGCACTGACTGGCGGACGCTCAAGCTGCTCGACGTGGAGAATGGACGCACGCTCGACGACGAGGTCAAATGGGTCAAGTTCTCGCCTCTGTCATGGGCGGCGGACGGTAGCGGCTTCTATTATTCGCGCTTTGCCGCGCCCGAGGCGGGCCAGGCCTATCAGTCGACCAACCTCAACCAGACCGTCCATTTCCACCGCATCGGGACCCCGCAGGCGGAGGATGTGCTGATCTATGCCACGCCGGACCGGCCGCGCCTGGGCCATCGCGCCCAGGTGACTGATGACGGGCGCTGGCTGCTGATCACCTCGTCGGAGGGAACCGACGCGCGGTTCGAACTGCATGTGCTCGACCTGACCAGGCCGAACGCCAGGCCGGTGACGCTGATCAAGGGGCTCGAGCATAATTGGGCGATGATCGGCAATGTCGGTCCCAGCTTCTATTTCGTGACCAATCACGATGCGGCGCGTCAGCGGATCGTGACGCTCGACGTGACCAGTCCCCGGCGCAAGCCCGTGCCGATCGTGCCGGAACGCCCGCAGACACTGGTCGGTGCGTCGATGGTCGGCGCGAAGATCGTCCTGTCATATCTCGGCGACGCGAAGTCGGACGCGGAGATGGTCCATCTGGACGGCAGCCCCGCCGGCGACGTCCGCCTGCCCGGCATCGGCACCGCGGCCGGCTTTGGCGGCAAGGTGGGCGATCCCGAGACCTTCTACAGTTTTTCAAGCTACGCCACGCCGCCGACCATCTACCGTTTCGATACCGCGACTGGTGCGGCGGAGATCTTCGCGCGGCCCAGAACCGCGTTCGACCCGGATCGCTTCGAGACGGTCCAGCATTTCTATTCGTCGAAGGACGGGACGCGGATTCCAATCTTCGTGATCCGTCGCAAGGGCGCGGCCCCCGCGGGCGGCGCACCGACATTGCTCTATGGCTATGGCGGCTTCAACGCGTCGCAGACGCCGGGTTTTTCCGCGACGCGGCTCGCCTGGATCGAGCAGGGCGGCGTGTTCGCGATCGCCAATCTCAGGGGCGGCGGCGAATATGGCAAGGCCTGGCACGATGCCGGGCGGCTGCAGAACAAGCAGAATGTCTTCGACGACTTCATCGCGGCGGGCGAATATCTGATCGCTCAGGGGATCGCCGCGCCGGGCAAGCTGGCGGCGGAGGGGCGTTCGAACGGCGGGTTGCTGGTCGGGGCCGTCGTCAATCAGCGGCCTGATCTCTTCGTCGCCGCGCTGCCCGCCGTGGGCGTGATGGACATGCTGCGTTTCGACCGCTTCACCGCCGGACGCTATTGGGTGGATGATTATGGCAATCCGGCGAAGGAAGAGGATTTCAGGACGCTTTATGCCTATTCGCCCTATCATAATATCCGCAGCGGCGTGGATTATCCCGCGATCCTGGTGACGACCGCCGATACCGACGATCGCGTCGTGCCCGGGCACAGCTTCAAATATGCTGCAAAGCTCCAGGCATCGGATATCGGCCCCAGGCCGCATCTGATCCGCATCGAGACGCGCGCGGGCCATGGTTCGGGCAAGCCCACCGACAAGCTGATCGAGGAAAGCGCGGACATGTATGCCTTCGCCGCTAAATGGACGGGGCTGGCGATCGGCCAGCCCGCCGCAGATTGAACGGCACCGCAAATTGGGGCTCGCCGAAGCTGTATTGTTCATGTAGCACAGCGGAATCGTGACCGAGTCCGCAACGCCCGCTCCGCCGTTTCCGGAGGACAGGATCAACCCAGCCCCCGGGGCGATGCCGCCCGAGGCATTGCCGCCGCAAAGCCCCTGGCCGCGCCGGCGCAGGATCGCCAAGCGGATCGCGCTGGGCTTGCTGATCATCTTCATGCTGCTGTTCGCCTGGCTGGCGGTGACGGCGCCGCTGTCGCGGTCGCTGCAGCCGATCGCGCCGCCGAGCATCACCTTGCTGTCCGCGGACGGCAAGCCGATCGCGCGCAAGGGAGCGATCATCGACAAGCCGGTGGTGATCGCCCAATTGCCCGAACGCGTGCCGCAGGCGTTCCTCGCGATCGAGGATCGGCGATTCTACAGCCATCTCGGCGTCGATCCGATCGCGATCGGGCGCGCGGCCTGGCGCAACCTGCTTGCCGGCGGGGTTCGCGAGGGCGGCAGCACGATCACCCAGCAACTTGCCAAGGTCGCGTTCCTCAACGCCGATCGCACGGCCGCGCGCAAGCTGCGTGAGGTGCTGATCGCCTTCTGGCTCGAAGCCTGGCTGAGCAAGGACGAGATCCTCGCGCGCTATCTGTCGAATGTCTATTTCGGCGACAATGTCTACGGCCTGCGTGCCGCGTCGCTCCACTATTTCAACCGTCCGCCGGAAAAGCTCAGCACTGCCCAGGCGGCGATGCTGGCCGGATTGCTGAAGGCGCCGAGCCGGCTGGCTCCCACCGTCAATCTGAAGGGCGCGCGTCAGCGCGCGGCGGTGGTCGCCGATGCGATGGTCGATGCCGGCTATCTCACCCGAGCCGAGCGCGACGCCATGCAGCCGGCCAGGCTCAACGTCCGCCCGGTCAAGACGATGGCAAGCGGCACCTATTTCGCCGATTGGGTGCTGCCCGAGGCGCGCGACCGCTCGGGGCAGGTCTATGAACAGCGGACCGTCGAGACGACGCTGGACAGCGGTCTCCAGCGGACGGCGGAGCAGGTGGTGCGTCGCGCCGCGCTGGGCGGTGCCGAGGTCGCGATCGTCGTGATGCGCCCCGATGGCCGCGTCGTCGCCATGGTCGGCGGCAAGCGCTATAGCGACGGCGCGTTCAACCGCGCGACCCAGGCACGGCGCCAGCCCGGCTCCACTTTCAAGCTCTTCGTCTATCTGGCGGCGCTGCGTGCGGGCATGACGCCGGACACGCTGGTCGCGGACGAACCGGTGACGATCGGCGAGTATACGCCGCGCAACGATGGCGGGCGTTATCGCGGGCAGATCACCTTGCGTCAGGCATTCGCGTGGTCGAGCAATGTCGCGGCAGTGCGGTTGGCCGAGCAGGTCGGGCAGGAGAATGTCGTGCGCGCCGCGCGCGACCTGGGCGTCACCAGCGCGCTCCATACCGAACCCAGCATGGCGCTCGGCACTTCGGGCATGACTTTGCTCGAACTGACGTCCGCCTATGCTGCGGTTGCGGGCAATCGTTACCCGGTAAAGGCCCATGGCCTACCCGATGCCGAGCGGACCTGGTTCGCGCAGCTCGTCGATCGCCAGCGCAGCCTGGGCGACGATACGCATAAGATGATGCTCGAACTGCTGTCGGCCGCCGCCAATCAAGGCACCGGGCGATCGGCGGCGCTCAGGACGCGGACCTATGGCAAGACCGGGACGACACAGGATAATCGCGATGCGATCTTTGTCGGCTTCGCCGGCGATCTGGTGACGGGCGTCTGGGTGGGCAAGGACGACAACAGCCCGCTTGCCGGTGTCGCGGGCGGCGGATTGCCGGCGCGTATCTGGCGCGATTTCATGGGCCGGGCGCTCAATGACGCGCCGCCGCCGGCGGCGGTGGAAGAGGCGCCGGACAATGATCTCGACCTCGATCTCGGCAATATGGAGCTGAATGCGCAGATCGGCGGAGTCGAACTCGGTATCGACATCGCCAACGAGACGCTGCGCATCCGCGGACCGCGCGCGCCGGGAGAGCCGCCGGCACCCGGCGAGCGCCGGATCCAGCCGCCGACATTGCCGCCATCATCTGAGGATGACGCGCCACCGCAACCCCGCTGACGGCGGGATGTTTCTTTCGCTCTCCCTTTGGACTGAGCTTGTCGGCGCTCCGTTCTTCTTTACTGCATGATGCTCAGAGAAGGCCGGGCGGAGAGAGGCACGATGTTGAACGGAGTGGGCGGGGCATGGTGACGCCGGTTTTGACCGAATATGATGCCGAGGCCGCGCCGCGCCGGCGAAGGTGGGCGGGGCAGCTCTACGTCCAGGTGCTGATCGCGATTCTGCTGGGCGCGACGCTGGGGCATTTCTGGCCCGACACCGGCGAAGCGCTCAAGCCGCTCGGCGACGGCTTCATCAAGCTGGTCAAGATGATCATCGCGCCGGTGATCTTCCTGACTTTGGTCACCGGCATCGCCGGCATGAAGGAGATCGCCTCGGTCGGGCGGGTTGCCGGCAAGGCCTTCGCCTATTTCCTGTTCTTCTCGACGCTGGCGCTGATCGTCGGGCTGATCGTTGCCAATGTCATTCAGCCCGGCGCGGGCATGAATATCAACCCGGCGACGCTCGATACCAGCGCCGTCGCCGATTTCAGCGCCAAGGCGCATGAGACCAGCATCACCGGTTTCATGCTTGCCATCATTCCCGATACCATGGTCTCGGCGCTCACCGGTGGCTCAATCCTCCAGGTGCTGTTCGTCGCGATCCTGTTCGGCATCTCGCTGTCGCTGGTCGGCGAGCCCGCCCAGCCGGTGCTGGAATTCCTCGAGCGTGTCTCGCTCGTCGTTTTCCGCCTGGTCGGCATATTGATGCGCGCGGCGCCGATCGGTGCGTTCGGCGCGATCGCTTTCACCATCGGCGCCTATGGCATCGGATCCTTGGTCAATCTGGGCGCGCTGGTCGCGACTTTCTACCTGACCTCGCTGATCTTCGTGCTCGGCGTATTGGGCATTGTGGCGCGGCTGAACGGATTTTCGATCTTCAAGCTGATCCGCTATCTCAAGGCCGAGCTGCTGCTGGTGCTCGGCACGTCATCGTCGGAAGCGGCTTTGCCCAATCTGATCGACAAGATGGAGCGCGCGGGCTGCGCACGGCCGGTGGTCGGGCTGGTGGTGCCGACCGGCTATTCGTTCAATCTCGACGGCACCAACATCTATATGACGCTGGCCGCATTGTTCATCGCGCAGGCCTGCAATGTCGATCTGTCGCTGGGCGACCAGATCGCATTGCTGCTCGTCGCGATGATCAGCTCGAAGGGGGCGGCGGGCGTGACGGGCGCGGGCTTCATCACGCTGGCTGCCACGCTCTCGATCGTGCCGTCGGTGCCGGTCGCGGGCATGACGCTGATCCTGGGCATCGACCGCTTCATGAGCGAATGCCGTAGCCTGACCAATTTCATCGGCAATGCGGTCGCCACCATCGTCGTCGCGCGCTGGGACAAGGCGCTGGACCGCGAGGCTCTGAACCGTGCGCTCAACGGCGAATCCGCCTGACGCAGGTTGCTCCGGCATATTGAACGCTTTGCGCCGCAGATGCGTTGTGGCGGGCGAGCGGGTCGATGAAGGAGAACGACCATGCCGCGCGGCGACAAGAGCAGCTATACCGACAAGCAGAAGCGCAAGGCCGAGCATATCGAGCAAGGCTATGAAAAGCGTGGCGTTTCCAGCAAAGAGGCCGAGAGCCGCGCCTGGGCGACGGTGAACAAGGAATCCGGCGGCGGCAACAAATCGGGTTCGGGCCGCGGCAAGCCGGAAAGCCACGTATCGTCGCGCAAGGGCGGCCGAAAGGGCGGCGCCGCCTCGGCGGGTCGATCCGCCGCAGCTCGCTCGGCCGCGGCGAAGAAGGGTTGGGAGACCCGGCGCAAACGCGCCAGCGGGTGAAGCTATCCGCGTTCTTCCGGCTGCATCGCCAGGCCGCGTTCGGAGAGGCTGCGAAAGGTGATCGACCAGCGCCGTTCGTCGAGCGACGCGATGCTATGCTCCCAATCGTAGCGCGCTTCGCCGGCAAGGACATAGGCGGAGCGGGGCGATGCCGGCAGCGCGAAGCGCTCGAAGCCCTGGGATGTGCGGCGGCGGAAACGGATGGTTGCGGCACTCAGCAATGAGATGCCGATAACGGTATCGAATACCGGTCGATCGCGATGCCAGCCTATGCCCGCGCCCGGATCATAACGTGTGACGAGCGTCTGGGCGAGGTCTTCGCCCGCCAGTCCGGCCAACATGGCTGCGCGGTCGCGCAGCGGTAACAGGAAATCGGGTATCTCGGCCGCGCGGGCAAAGCGTGCCTCGGTGAAATCATAGCGCCAGCCGAACGAGATCACCTGCCGCTTGCCCAACCAGCCCTGAAATTCGAAAGGTTTCAGGGGCAGGGGATCGAGCGCTGCGACGAGCGCCCGCTCCTCGTCCTTGTCGAGCATGTCGGGCGCATAGCTCAGCCCAGGCAGCAGCGGCGGTCCAAACAGATCTTCGAGCACGGGCATATCGATCGGCATGTCGCCGATATGTGGATCCGTGGCTGGCAACGGAACCCCTGCGCACGCCCTCACGTTCGGCTGCAATGGCAGGGGCTCGGCACAATTGAGGATCGCGACCTTCAACGTCAACGGCGTCAACGGGCGGCTGGCGGCATTGCTTGCATGGCTCGACGGGACCGCGCCCGATATCGTCTGCCTGCAGGAACTGAAGGCGCCCGACGAAAATTTTCCGGCGGCTGCGCTCGAGAAGGCGGGTTATGGCGCGATCTGGCTGGGCCAGGCGCGCTGGAATGGCGTCGCCATTCTGGCGCGCGGCACGCAGCCCGTCGAGACACGCCGCGGCTTGTCCGGCGATCCCGATGACGGCCATAGTCGCTATATCGAAGCGGCGGTGAACGGGGTTTTGGTCGGCTGCCTCTATCTGCCCAACGGCAATCCGCGGCCAGGGCCGAAATTCGACTATAAGCTGGCGTGGATCGATCGGCTGATCGACCATGCCGCCGGGTTGATCGCATCCGGGCTGCCCGTCGTGCTCGCCGGCGATTACAACATCATCCCGACCGATGCCGATGTCTACAAACCGGAGCGGTGGCGCGACGATGCATTGTTCGCACCCGAAGCGCGCGCGGGATACCAGCGGCTGCTGGCCCAGGGTTGGGCCGATGCGATCCGGACGCTTCATCCGGACGAGACCATCTACACGTTCTGGGACTATTGGCGGAATGCCTGGACGCGCAATGCGGGGCTCAGGATCGACCATCTGCTGTTAAGCCCGGCGGCTGCCGGGCGACTGAAGCGCGCCGGAGTCGACACGGCTGTACGTGGTCGCGAAAAAGCGAGCGATCACGCACCTGCATGGATCGAACTCGGCAAGAGTCAGCGACGGCGCGTGTGGCGATAGCAATCCCGGATGCGGCGGTTGAAATAGCCGCCCTTGGAAAAGGCGCGGCGCATCTCCTCGACGATCTCCGCGGGCACGTCATGATAGCTGTAACGCCGGCCGCTGACGAACTGCACGTCCAGCCGATGGGCGGCTGGGTCGTAATCGAAGCTGTGGATCACGCTCGACGGCATGGCGGAAGAACGTCCGGGCGTCGTTGTGGCTCCCGAAAGAGGATGCCCGACATGGTCGACGCGATGTAACCGTCGTGAAGCCGATTTCCCCTATCGACACACAATCGATGTGGAGCGCCGGACGTTGTCGGACGTTGAGGTGAGGTCGGAATATGATCGACGGCAACGGGGGAGCGCGTATGACGAGCTGGTGGCAAGCCGGTACCATCTATCAGATCTATCCACGGTCGTTCCAGGACAGCGACGGCGACGGCGTCGGCGATCTCGCCGGGATCGTCGGCCGGCTCGATCATGTGACGGCACTGGGCGTCGATGCGATCTGGCTCTCGCCGATCTTCCGCTCGCCAATGGCGGATTATGGCTATGACGTCGCCGATTATCGCGACGTCGATCCGCTGTTCGGCACGTTGGAGGATCTCGACCGCCTGATCGCGGAGGCGCATCGTCGCGGGCTCAAGCTGATCCTCGATTTCGTTCCCAATCACAGTTCCGACCGGCATCCCTGGTTCGTCGAGAGCCGGGCGTCGCGCGGCAATCCGAAGCGCGACTGGTATATCTGGCGCGATCCCGCTCCCGATGGCGGGCCGCCCAACAACTGGATCAGCGATTTTGGCGGCTCGGCCTGGCAATATGATGCGGCCACCGGCCAATATTATCTCCACGCCTTCCTCAAGGAGCAGCCGGATCTCAACTGGCGCAATCCGGAGGTGCGCGCGGCGATGATGGATGTGCTGCGCTTCTGGTTCGACCGGGGTGTGGACGGTTTCCGGATCGACGTGCTGTGGCACATCGTGAAAGCCGACGGCCTGCCCGACAATCCACCCAATCCCGATTATCGGCGGGAGATGGGCGAGATGCACAAGGTGCTGCAGGCCCATTCGACCGACCAGCCCGAAGTGCACGAGATCGCGGCCGAGATGCGGGCGCTGGCGGACGGCTATGGCGATCGCGTGCTGATCGGGGAGATCTATCTGCCCGTCGATCGGCTGGTGCGCTATTATGGTGTCGATGCACCGGGGGTGCATCTGCCCTTCAATTTCCAGCTCATCGATGCGCCCTGGGATGCGCGGGTGCTTCAGCGGATGATCGCCGACTATGAAGCGGCGCTGCCCGAGGGCGCCTGGCCGAACTGGGTGCTTGGCAATCACGACCGGCCGCGCGTCGCCGCGAAGCTGGGCGAAGCACAGGCGCGGGTGGCGGCGATGCTGCTGCTGACGCTGCGTGGCACGCCAACCCTCTATTATGGCGATGAGCTCGGTATCGGCGAGGTCGAGATCCCACCCGGACGGGTGCGGGATCCCCGCGAACTGCGCGAACCCGGTCTCGGGCTCGGCCGCGATCCGGTGCGCACGCCGATGCCGTGGCGGGCGGATGCCCCGAATGCGGGTTTCAGCACGGCGGATCCGTGGTTGCCGCTCAATGCCGACTGGCGGACGCGCAATGTCGCGTCGCTCGACGCCGAGGCCGGGTCGATCCTGGCATTGCATCGTCGGTTGCTCGCTTTGCGGTGCGGGCATGAGGCATTGTCGCTCGGAACGATCATGCTGCTGCCGGCCACCGGCACCATCCTCGCCTATGAACGGCGGGCCGGCGACGAGCGCGTGTTGATCGTGCTCAATCTGGGCAAGGAGGCGCAGGCGTTCGAATTGCCCGACTATGCCGAAGCCGTCGATCTGCTACTCTCGACAATCGATCGCGAACCGGTCGTGAATGCCCGCAACCTCACTTTGTCTTCGGATGAGGGCCTGATCCTGAAGATAAGGAATTGACCATGCGCATCGCGATGCTCGCGCCGATCTCCTGGCGCACGCCGCCGCGCAGCTATGGGCCATGGGAATTGGTGACCAGCCTGCTCACCGAGGCGCTGGTCGATCGCGGGATCGACGTGACCTTGTTCGCCACGGCGGATTCTGAAACGCGCGCGACGCTGGCTGCGGTCGTGCCGCGCGGATATTCGGAGGATCCGACGATCGACGCCAAGGTGTGGGAGGCGCTCCATATTGCCAGCCTGTTCGAGCGTGCGGGCGAATTCGATCTGATCCACAATCAGGCGGATTTCATGCCTCTGGCTTTCTCGCGCCTTGTCGAGACGCCGGTCGTGACGACGATCCACGGCTTTTCGTCCGAACGCATCCTGCCGGTCTTCCGCCGTTATGACGACCGCGTCCATTATGTCGCGATCAGCGATGCCGACCGGCATCCCGATCTCGACTATGCCGCCACCATCCATCACGGCATTCCGGTCGAGGCGTTCGATTTCGAGGCGGAAGGCGGCGATGCGCTGCTCTTCTTCGGACGCATCCATCCCGACAAGGGCGCTGCCGATGCGGTGCGGGCGGCGCAGGCGACCGGACATCGGCTGGTGATGGCAGGTCTGGTGCAGGACGCGGATTATCATGCCCGGTTCGTTGCGCCGCATATCGATGGCGATCGCATCCGCTTCCTCGGCACGGTGGGCGGGCGTGAGCGGATCGAGGCGCTCGGCCGGGCAAAGGCGCTGCTCCACCTGATCGGTTTCGACGAGCCCTTCGGGCTGTCGGTGGTGGAGGCGATGGCATGCGGTACGCCGGTCATCGCCTATCGCCGCGGTTCGATGCCCGAACTGATCGAGCATGGCGTCACCGGCTTTCTGGTCGACACGTTCGAACAGGCGGTGGCGGCGATCGGTCGGGTGGGGGAGATCGATCGCCGCCGCTGCCGCGACGCGGTGATCGCACGTTTCTCGGTCGATCGGATGGCGGACGATTATGTCGCGCTCTATCGACGCATCATGGAAGGCCATAGCGAACAAACTGGCCGTTGACCTGGGCCGTCGCGGACAGCAAGGGCGATCCATGCGCTTCTTTTCCGACAATGCCGCCCCGGTCTCTCCCGCAGTCCTTGCCGCGCTTTCGGAGGTCAATGTCGTCGATACGGCCTATGACGGCGATGCGTATAGCCGTCTGCTCGACGCCCGTTTCTCCACTTTGTTCGAGACCGAGGTGCGCGCTCTCTGGGTTTCGACCGGGACCGCCGCCAATGCGCTGGCGCTCGCCGCGCTCTGTCCGCCCTATGGCGGTGTGCTCTGCCACCGCAATGCGCATATCCAGGTCGACGAATGCGGCGCGCCGGGCTTCTTCACCCATGGTGCGTCGTTGATGACCATATCGGGGCCCGGTGCGAAGCTCACGCCCGACGCGGTCGGCGATGCGATCGACTCGATGGGCAACACCGTCCATCAGGTCCGGCCGCATGCGCTGTCGATCACCAACGCCACCGAATATGGCGAGGTCTACACCCCTGACGAGGTGGCGGCGCTTGGTGCGCTGTGTCGTGAGCGCGGGTTGGGGCTGCATATGGACGGTGCGCGCTTTGCCAATGCGATCGCGCATCTGGGCTGCGCGCCCGCGGATGTGACCTGGCGAGCGGGCGTCGATGCGCTGAGCTTCGGCTTCGTCAAAAATGGCGCGATGTCGGCCGAGGCGCTGATCTTCTTCCGGACCGAACTGGCCGATGCGACCCTTTATCGCCGCAAACGCGCCGGCCATCTCCTGTCGAAAGGACGTTATCTGGCCGCGCAGATCCTGGCGATGCTCGATGACGATCTGTGGCTGAAGAATGCGCGCGCCGCCAATGCGGGCGCGAAACTGCTGGCCGATGCCGCGGGTGATCGGCTGCTCCATCCGGTCGAGGCGAACGAAGTGTTCCTGCGCGCAACGGCCGACGAATCCGCGTCGCTGCGCGCATCGGGCTTCGATTTCTACGACTGGAGCCAAGGCGAATTGCGTTTTGTGACGAGCTGGAACCACAGCGTGGACGATATTCGCCCGCTCGCGGACGCGATCGCGCGATTGTGATCGCCGGCACGAAGCCAGGCCCGACGCGGGCGGCGGTGCTGATCCCGTTCGTCAGCGTCACCCTGATCTGGGGATCGACCTGGCTGGTGATCCGCGACCAGCTCGGCCATGTGCCGCCAAGCTGGTCGATCTGCTATCGTTTCGCCATTGCCGGGCTCGTGCTGATCGCGGTCGCATGTATCCGGCGCGAGAGCCTGAAGCTCGACCGCCGGGGGCTGGCCTTTGCGGCCGCGCTTGGGCTGGCGCAGTTCGTGATCAACTTCAATTTCGTCTATCGTGCGGAATTGCACATCACCTCGGGGCTGGTGGCGCTGGTGTTCGCGCTGCTGATCGTTCCCAACGCACTGTTCTCCTGGGTATTCCTCGGCAAGCGGGTGAGCGGCCGGTTCCTTGCGGCGTCGGGCGTCGCGATCGTCGGCGTCGCATTGCTGTTCATCCACGAGGCGCGGGTCGACCGGTCGTCCGAGGGCGGAACATTGCTCGGAATCGGGTTCACGCTGATGGGCGTGCTCGCGGCATCGACGGCGAACGTGATGCAGGCCAGCCGCCGCGCCACGCTCTATCCGATGGCGACCATGCTGGGCTGGGCGATGCTGATCGGTGCCGCCTGCGACGCGATCTTCGCCTGGAGCACATCCGGGCCGCCGGTGGTCGAATGGCGCGCGGGCTATATCGCCGGTTTGCTCTATCTGGGCGTCATCGCGTCATCGCTCGCCTTCACGCTCTATTTCGGGTTGATCCGCCTGATCGGTCCGGCGATGGCGGCCTATACCAGCGTCATCATCCCGGTGATCGCGATGTTCCTGTCGACTTTGTTCGAGGGCTATCGCTGGTCGCCGCTTGCGATCACCGGCTGTGCGCTGGCGCTGATCGGGCTGGTGTTCGCATTGAGGGCGCCCAGCCCGGCGCGATAGTCGGGAAAGGTCGGGCACCAGCCGAGAACGCGCTTCGCCTTGCCGTTCGCAACCCGCCGGTTCTCGGCATAAAAGGCGCGCGCCGCTGGCGAGAGGCCGGCATCGTCGACCGCGAGAAGCGGTGGCGGTGCGATCCCCAGCAAGGCGGCCGCATGCGCGATCACGTCATTCTGGCTGCATGGCGCATCGTCGGCGAGATTGTAGACGCCGGCGGGGCCGGCAAGGCCCGCGATCACGCCCGATGCGATATCGTCGACATGGATGCGGCTGAAGACCTGACCAGGCAGATCGATGCGGTGCGCGGTGCCGGCCGACACCCGATCGAGCGACGAGCGGCCCGGGCCGTAAATGCCGGGCAGGCGGAAGACATGGGCGCCGAGCGATTGCCATGCGAGATCGGCCGTGGCGCGCGCGGTGCGCCGGCCCGATCCGATCGGTGCGCTTTCGTCGACCCAGGCGCCGCGCGTATCGCCATAGACGCCTGTCGAGGAGAGATAACCGATCCAGCCCGGAAAGCCGCGGATCGCATCGCCATAGGCCGCAAGAACCGGGTCTTCGTCACGCCGGGGCGGCACGCTCGACAGGATATGCGTGGCGGAGGCGAGCGCATGTTCGACCGCTGTGCGGTCGTCGAATGGCACGTCGCCACCACGACCGGTGCCGGCAACATGCCAGCCCCGTTCGCGCAGCCTGATGGCGAGGCGGGAAGCGGTATAGCCGAGGCCGAAGATGAAGAGCGCGCTCATCCGGACCTGTTCGCCTAAATTGGCGGTCACGTCACCCCGCGAAAGGCCCTCCTGGGCGAAGTCGAAGGGCGGACATGAGCGGTATTGCCGCTATTTCGGTCGCGCGTCGCCCAGATGGTCGGCTTTCCACTGCATCGCCATGCGCACACGCGTTTCCCCCGAGGGATGATCGAAAAAGAGCAGCTCCTCGATCGGGCCGGGCGAGATCTTGCGATATTCCGAGAGTTTCATGGCGGTGAGCGCGAAGCCGTCCGGTTCGCGCGCGGCGTTCAGCCCGAAGGCGTCGGCCTTGCTTTCGCTGATCCGGATCATGCTGTTGGTGATCGGTGTGGCGAGCAGGCCGAGTATCGCCGCGATACCGAAGAAAAGCGGCGTCGCCGCGGGGTCGTCGACGCCGCGCACGCCCCACGCGGCACCATGCCGCCTGAGCAGCGCGGGCGCGATCCGCGAGACCAGCCAGAAGCCGGCGAGGAACAGCGCGCCGAACAGGCCGAGCAGCGACCAGATATGGCCGAGCACATAATGGCCGAGCTCATGTCCCATCACCGCCGCGATCTCGGGCGGAGATGTGCGGTTGAGCAGATTGTCGTTGAGCGAGATCCGGATCGTCGGACCGAGGCCCGACACGTTGGCCGAGATGCGCTTGCTCTGTTTCGACGCGTCGAACACGTAGATATGTTCGGCCGGAACATGATTGGCTGCCGCCATGGCGACGATGCGGTCGCGCACCGGGCCGGCGGGCATCTCGGTATAGCTGTTGAACAGCGGCGCGATGAAGACCGGAGAGATCAGCAGGCCGATCGCCATGAACGCGGTCATCGCACCCGCGCCGAACAGCCACCAGAGCCTTGGCGCACGGCGGATCACCGCAAAGACGATCATCAGCAGCAGCGCGGTGATGATCACGCCGATGCCCAGGCCGATCGCCTGTTCCCCTGCCCAGCCGCCGAAGCTCTGGCTCATCAGGTCATAATGCTTCTCGCGGACATAGCCGGCATAGATCGTCCAGGGCAGGCCGATCAGCGCGGCGGCGATGGTGTAGGGCAGCGCGTAGAGCGCGGCCGCCAGCGCCGGCCGCTTCGTCCGCCCCTCCGCCCAGTCGCGGAAACGGGCGGAGAGGCCGAAACGCAGCAGGATCCAGCAGGTCGCGACCGAGACGAGCGCCCTCCACAGCGTCATCCAATAGCCGCCTTCGAAATAGGCATCGGAGCGGTCGCGCGCCGGCCCGTGCAGCGTGTCGACATAGGCACGCGTCGCCGCCTCCACGTCGAAACCCTGGGCATGGACCAGGCCGGGAAGCGCAAGCGCGAGCGCCGCCGCGGCGATGATCATGGTCGTCCTGGGCCGCATTGCACACTCTCCCCCCGAAGCGGCGCAAGCTATGCCATGCATTTGGCGATGCAAGCGCAATTGCACGCCCCGGCACCGCGGCGTAAGGCTCGGACCATGCTCGATATCCAGTCCACCGCCGCGCCCACCGTCATCCGTCGCGAGGATTATCGTCCGCCCGATTGGCTGGTGCCCGAAATCAGCCTCGATTTTCGGCTGGACGGCATGCACACCCAGGTCGTCTCGCGACTGCATGTCGTGCGCAACGGCGATCACGATCGGGCGCTCGCGCTCGATGGCGACGGGCTGACCCCGATCGCCGTCCGCGTCGACGGCGCTGCGGTCGAATGGCGGATGGAGGATGACCGGCTGATCGTGCCCCTTTCGGGCAGCGACCATGTCGTCGAGACCGAGGTCGAGATCGCGCCCGAATTGAACACCCAGCTCATGGGTCTCTACGCGTCGGGCGGCCTGCTCTGTACGCAGTGCGAGGCGGAAGGGTTTCGGCGCATCACGTTCTTTCCCGATCGGCCCGACGTGCTCAGTCGCTATGTCGTACGGATGGAAGCGGACAAGGCGCGCTATCCCGTGCTGCTGGCGAACGGAGACCCGGTGGCATCGGGGGATTCCGGTGACGGCCGGCATTGGGCGGAGTGGCGCGATCCGTTTCCCAAGCCCTGCTATCTGTTCGCGCTGGTCGCCGGCGATCTGGTCGCGAACCGCGACAGCTTTACGACCATGTCGGGCCGCAAGGTCGATCTCG
This sequence comes from Sphingobium sp. FW305-3-2-15-F-TSA7, assembly GCF_058787155.1. Taxonomy (NCBI): domain Bacteria; kingdom Pseudomonadati; phylum Pseudomonadota; class Alphaproteobacteria; order Sphingomonadales; family Sphingobiaceae; genus Sphingobium; species Sphingobium sp. FW305-3-2-15-F-TSA7. Next base: position 185,412 of record NZ_JBYSZM010000006.1, read on the forward strand.
GCATCTGGGTGCGCGCGGCGGATCTTGCCAAGACCGATCATGCGATGACCGCGCTCAAGCTCTCAATGGCCTGGGACGAGACGGTCTATGGCCGCGAATATGATCTCGACGTGTTCAACATCGTCGCCGTCGCCGATTTCAATTTTGGCGCGATGGAGAATAAGGGCCTCAACATATTCAATTCGCGCTACATATTGGCCGATCCGGATACCGCGACCGATGCCGATTATGATGCGGTCGCGGGCGTGGTGGCCCACGAATATTTCCACAATTGGTCGGGCAATCGTGTCACCTGCCGCGACTGGTTCCAATTGTCGCTGAAGGAAGGCTTCACCGTCTTTCGCGACCAGCAATTCTCCGCCGATCAGGGCAGCGCCGCGGTCAAGCGGATCGAGGATGTCCGCACCCTGCGCGCGGCACAGTTTCCGGAGGATTCGGGGCCGCTGGCGCATCCCATCCGCCCGGAATCCTATATGGAGATCTCCAACTTCTACACTGCGACGATCTACAATAAGGGTGCCGAGGTGATCCGGATGATGCACGCCATCCTCGGCCCGGAGCGCTTCCGTACCGCCACCGACCTGTATTTCGCCCGCCATGACGGTGAAGCCGCGACCTGCGAGGATTTCGTCGCCGCGATGGAGGCGGGGGGCGATACCGATCTGACGCAGTTCCGCTTGTGGTACAGCCAGGCGGGAACCCCGCGCGTCGTCGCCCGGCTCGATCATGAGGGCACGACCGCGCGGCTGACGCTCGAGCAATCGGTTCCCGCAACGCCGGGCCAGCCCGACAAACAGCCGATGGTGCTGCCGCTGCGCACCCGTCTGTTCTGCGCCGATACCGCGCGCCCGCTCTGCGACGAGCAGCTGATCCTGTTGGCCGAACCGCGCCAGGAGATCATATTCGACGATATCGCAACGCGTCCGGTGCTCTCGATCAACCGCAGCTTCTCGACACCCGTGGTGGTGGAAACCGGGCGCAGCGTGACCGACCTCGCCTTTCTGTCGGCGCACGACGATGACCCGTTTGCGCGCTACGAAGCGATGCAGCAGCTGATGCTCGACACGCTCGTCGCTGCGGTGATCGAGGGCAGCGCGGACCATGGTGCGGTGATCGAGGCGGTCCGCAACACGCTGGGCGATCCCGCGCTCGACAGGGCGTTCGTTGCCGAGGCGGTCCTGCTGCCGAGCGAGGCGTTCGTGGGCGAACAGATGCCCGTCGTCGAGCCCGAAGCGATCCATCGTGCCCGCGAGGCGCTGCGCACCGATCTCGGCAAAGCGCTGGAGGCCGAATGGCGCGCCGCCCATGCGGGGGCGCAGGCCAATCGTTTCGAATATTCGCCGGCCGCCAAGGGCGCGCGCCGGATGAAGACGGTGGCGCTCGGCTATATCGCGGCATCGGGCGCGTCCGATGCGGCCGAACTTGCCCATGCCCAGTTCGTCGCCGCCGACAATATGACCGATCGGCAGGGCGCGCTGACCACGCTGGTCAACGGCGTCTCCGCGCAGCGTGACGATGCGCTCGAGGCCTTTTACGCACGCTATCGCGACAATGCGCTGGTGCTCGATAAATGGTTCACCACCCAGGCGCTTTCGATGCGCGACGACGCGCTGGATGCGGTGCTTGCACTGGAGAAGCATCGCGATTTCACGCTGGCCAATCCCAATCGCGTCCGCGCGCTTGCTGGCGCCTTCACCGCCAATCAGCGCGCTTTCCACGCCGCCGACGGCCGCGGCTATGCATTCCTGGTCGACATCATCGTCGCGCTCGATCCGATCAATCCGCAGACCGCCGCCAAGCTGGTACCGCCGCTCGGCCGCTGGCGCCGTTTCGACGACGCCCGCGCCGCCCTGATGCGCGCGGCGCTCGGCCGGATCGTCGAGACGCCGGGTCTGTCGAAGGATGTGTTCGAACAGGCGTCGAAGAGCCTGGGGTAGGTTTGGCCGACCACGATCAACGCCTCACATTGTCATTCCCGCGAATGCGGGAATCCAGCTTCTTCTTCTTTCTGATGTGTCACGGAAAAGCTGGATTCCCGCGTTCGCGGGAATGACAAGAGCAAGGCCGGTTCAGCGCCCACCCAGCACAAAATCCCGCAGCGCCCGCGCGTCGTGCAGCGCATTGTGCGGCACCTTGCTGTTGGCGGCGGGGCTGAATCCCGGGGAGCGGAGAAAGCTGAAATCCACATCGTCGATATCGGCGATCACGCCATTGCCGATGACCAGCAGCTTGCAGAAATAGGCGATGTCGTCGGGCCAGTCGGCGACGATCACCGGACCGGGATCATGCGCCAGATAATGCGCGACCGCATGTGCGGCGTCTTCGCTGCGCATCGTCATGTCGAGCGCGGGCGGCACCATGTGGAGATAGGGCATCACATGCCGCTCCACCCAGGGCTCGACCGGATCGGCGAGTGGCAGGATCGCGTAGAATTCCTCGTCGCCATATTCGGGCACGAGCGCGATGCTGATCAACGCGCCGCCAAAGCCGTTGAATTCGGTATCCAGGAAATAGCGCAAGAAGAATCCCCAATCCGTCGGCCCGCTGTCCGGCCGGCGCTATCTCAATTGCCGATCCAGGCGGCGACCTGGTCGGCCACCTGGTTCGCGGCGGTGTTGAGCGCGACCGCGGCCGGGCCGGGTTCGATCGCCGAAACCGGGACGCGCGCCTCGAAGCGGCGCTCCTCGATCTTCGCGCCGTTTTCGGTCGCGCGCGCCGCGTCATAGGTCACGATCGCCTGCATCGCCGCCGCGTCGATCGTGAAATTGCGCAACTCCCCCGAAACGGTCGTGCCGGGATCGAAGCTGAACTGGCGATTGTCCAGAACCATGCGGCCGGTGCGCGCCGTGACCACGTCCGCGAGCAGGGCGCGGAACAGCCGATTGGGCGAGTCCGCCCATTGCGCGTCCTTCACATAGGCGATGCTGGTATCGTCGCTGCGAACCGGGATGCGATTATTGGCAAGCGCCGCGGGAACGCGCGGCGTGAGGATCGTCACCGCCTGGCCGGCAACCGCGGTGCGGCTTTCCCCTGCCGTCATCGCAGTCGCGGGGAACAGGGTCAGCAAGGTCGCCGGCGGCTTGGCGCCGAAGCTGATGCAGCCCGAAAGCGCGAGCGCCGCGAGTGGGATCGTCAGGCGGAATATGTGTGCATGGCGCGCCATGATCATTTGCCCTTCTTCTTATAGTCGGGGAGCTTGGGCGTTCCGACGAGCGCGCCGGCGCCGCCGCGGTCGAGCCGCGTCGCAACCGCGGTCAGCGCTTCGGACATGTCGCGCAGATCGCGGACGAGCTGGCCGACTTCGGGAACGGTCTGCTTCGAGAATGCCTGAAGGCCCGGCCTCGCATCGCCGATCGCGGCATCGAGCGTATCCATGCTGGTCTTGGCCGATGCCACGGTCTTGCGCAGATCGGCCATCAGCGGACGACCTTCCTTGTCGAGCAGGTCATTGGTCGTGCCGGCAAGCTTGCCGATTTCTTCCGCGGCGTTGCCCGCCTGTTCGATCGCGACGCGCGTCTGCGCCAGCGTCGCGGCGATTTCTGGGCCGCGCTGCGCCAGCGATCCGGAGAGCTTCTCGACATTGTCGAGGATGCCCGCGATCGATGCCTGGTTGCGGTCGCTCAGCAGCAAGGTCAGCCGTTCGGTCAGCGTCGTCAGCCGCTCGAGCAGCTGCGGCGCGTTCGACAGCAATTCACCCAGTGCGCCGGGTTTTGTCGGGATCACCGGCACGCCGCCGGGGCCGATATCGGTGATCGGCGGTGCACCCTTGACCGCGCCGTCGAGCATGATCTGCGAGACACCGGTGAAGCCGACACCCTGGATGGTCGCGGTGGTGCCCTGCAGCACCGGCGTTTCCGATTTCACACGGATACGGACGCGAACGAATTCGGGATCCTTGGGCCAGAGCGAGATCTCGTCGACCTGGCCGGAGGGGACGCCGGAAAAGCTGACGCTCGATCCCTTGGCGAGGCCGTCGACCGATTGTTTGAAGAAGATGTCGTATTTGGTCTCGGATCCGCCGCCGAGCTGCGCCAGCCAGACCGTGAAGATCGCCAGCGCGGCGAGCAGGGCAAGCACGACGCTGCCGACGAGGACGTGATTGGAGCGGGTTTCCATCGGCGCTCAGCCCTTCTTCTTCTGCTTCGCCGCCACCGCGGCCCGGCCACGTGGGCCGTTGAAATATTCCTGGATCCACGGATGATCCAACGCCAGCAACTCGTCGATGGTACCAACCGCGATCACTCTTTTGTCCGCGAGCACCGCCACGCGGTCGCAGATAGCATAGAGCGTGTCGAGATCGTGCGTGATCAGAAAGACCGTCAGCCCCAGGATCTTCTGGAGTTCGGAGGTCAGTTCATCGAAAGCGGCGGCGCCGATCGGGTCGAGACCGGCGGTCGGCTCGTCGAGGAACAGCAATTCGGGATCGAGCGCCAGCGCCCGCGCCAGCCCCGCGCGCTTGCGCATACCGCCCGACAGCTCGGCGGGATATTTGGGCCCCGCTTCGACGGGCAGGCCACTCATCGTCACCTTGAAGGACGCGATCTCGTCGAGCAGCGGCGGTTTGATATCCGGATAGAATTCGCGGAGCGGAACCTGGACATTCTCGGCGACGGTGAGTGTCGAGAACAGCGCCCCGCCCTGGAACAGCACGCCCCAGCGTCGGCGGACGGCGACTGCATCATTTTCGTCGCGGCCGATCATCGACTGACCGAATACGCTGATCTCGCCTTCGTCGGGCGTCTGGAGTCCGATGATCGAGCGCATCAGCACCGACTTGCCGGTACCCGAGCCGCCGACCACGCCCAATATCTCGCCCTTGCGGACGTTCAGATCGAGCCCTTCATGCACGACCTGATCGCCGAAGCTGTTCTTGAGGCCGCGCACGCAGATGACGGTTTCGCCCTCCGCCAGCTCGGGCAGTTCCTCGATCGCGTCTTGTTCGGTGCTGCTCATGTCCACCCGATCGAGGTGAAGAAGACCGCGAAAAAGGCATCGATCACGATCACCAGGAAGATCGCCTGGACCACCGCGGATGTCGTGCGCAGCCCGACTTCCTCGGCATTGGCCTTGACCTGCATGCCCTGGAAACAGCCGGCCATGGCAATGATCGCGCCGAACACCGGCGCCTTGACCATGCCGACATAGAGGTCGGTCATCGGCACGACCTCGCGGATGCGCTGGATGAAAGTGACGGGCGGGATGCCGAGATCGATCCAGCACCAGATAAGGCCGCCGAGGATCGTGACGATCGAGGCGTAGAAGCCGAGAAGGGGCATCAATATGACCGTGGCGAGGACGCGCGGCAGCACCAGAGCCTCCTGCGGAGAGACCCCGATGGTGCGCATCGCGTCGATCTCCTCGGTCAGCTTCATCGTGCCGAGCTGCGCGGCAAAGGCCGAACCCGATCGGCCCGCGACCATGATCGCGGTCATCAGCACGCCCAGTTCGCGCAGCGTGATCCGGCCGACCAGATTGATCGTGAAGGTCTCCATGCCGAACTGGCGAAGCTGCACTGCGCCCTGCTGCGCGATGACGATGCCGATCAGGAAACTCATCAGGCCGATGATGCCGAGCGCGGAGACGCCGACCACTTCGAAGCGCTGGACCACCGCATTGATTCGGAAGCGGGCCGGGTGACGGATCACGTTCCATGCGGCGATACAGGTCGCGCCGAAAAAGCCGAGCAGGCCGAGCAGCGTCTGTCCGGCGATTGCCGTCGCATCGCCGATCTCGCCCAGCACGCGGATATGGGGGGGCGTCCGATCGGGGCGCATGCGCACCGGGCGGTCGGAGGCGGAAACCTGTTCGATCAGGCGGCTGGCATCGGCGTCGGCGCCCTTGATCTCGGCGCCGTGATCGCGACTCAATCGATAGACCAGCCAGGCGCCGATCGTGTCGATATGCTCGATCTTGTCGAGCCGGATGACATCGATCGGCACGGCGAGCGCCGCGAGCCTCTGCGGAATGTCACCGAGGCGCGCGATCGAAAGGGAGCCCAGGAAGCTGAGCTCGCAGCCGGCTTCGCCATGCTCCTGGATGAAATCGGCCATTTCGCTCATGCACTTGAAGTCTTGCGCGATTATGGCGCGGGGGGCAAGCGCGTTGGGCTGGCAGGGAAGGCGGCAGGATGACGGCGCTTGCGATCTACGACATGGACCGGACGATCACGCGTCGCGGAACCTATACGGGCTTCCTGCTCCATGTGGCGCGGCATCGTTCGCCCTGGCGGCTGCTGTTCGCGCCGGTCGCGCTGCTGGTGATGGTGGCTTATGCATGCCGGCTGATCGATCGCGCAAAACTCAAGGAAATCAATCAGTCGCTGCTGACCGGCGGGCATATTCCCTCGGCCGAGCTGGAGCCGCTGGCACGGAGCTTCGCGGCCCGGACGGTGGCCACCAACATCTATCCCGGCGCATTGCGGCAAATGGCGGCAGACCGCGACTCGGGGCACCGGCTGGTCATGGCGACCGCATCCTATCGCATCTATGTGACCGCGATCGCGGAAGCGCTCGGCATGGACGACGTGATCGCGACCGACAGCTTCTGCCTGCCCGATGGGCGCATCCGGGCGCGGATCGAGGGTGAGAATTGTTACGGGCCGGCAAAGTTGCGCAAGATCCAGGCATGGCTCCAGACGCAGGGGCTGGATCGACCGGATTGCAGTGTGCGCTTCTATTCGGATCATGTCTCCGACGCGCCGGTGCTGGACTGGGCGGATGTGCCGATCGCGGTGAACCCCAGCCCGAAACTGCGCCGGCTGGCGAAGGGGCATGGCTGGTTGATTGTGGATTGGAGTCGGTAATCCGCAAGTTCGCGCCAAATTTGGCTCAGGCCGGAGCGAGAATGGTATCGCCCGAGAACCGGCGCGGAGCGTACTTCCGTACGTGAGCACCGGAAGCGCAGGGTGATGCCGTTCGCAGCCCGGCATCAGCCAAATTTCAAGCCTTCTCCAGCGTGCATTGCAGCGGGTGCTGATTCTGCCGTGCGAAATCCGTGACCTGGGTGACCTTGGTCTCGGCGACTTCGTAGCTGAAGATGCCGCAGACGCCGACGCCCTTCTGGTGGACGTGGAGCATCACGCGAGTCGCGTCCTCGATGCTCATCCGGAAGAAGCGCTGGAGGCAAAGGACGACGAATTCCATCGGGGTATAATCGTCGTTGAGCATGAGCACCTTGTACGGCGTCGGCCGCTTGGTGCGTGTCCGTGTGCGGGTGGCGACGCCCAGGCCGGTGCCTTCGTCGTCACCCTCCTTGCGGTCGGCCATCATGAGCGAAAAAGATGTCACGTCACGCATATGCGAGGAGAATATGGCAAGCGCATCGACGTGGGCAAGGGGGAATGCGGCGTTTGGCGCGCAATCGATGCTGAAATTTACACAGGCCTTGTTTCGCGCCTCAGCCTGATTCGGCCCGAAGCGCGAATCGGGCCCTGGCGCAGACGCAAGAACGGCCGCCCCGATGGGGGGGCCGTTCCTTACGCGTTACGCGACTGCTGCACTCAGGCGGCGGTCTTGAACTTCTCGGCGGCAACCGCGATCCGGCTGGAAAGCGGCTGGAAAACGTCGCCGGCCAGCTTCAGCGAAGCTTCGGTGTTCTTCGAGGTCTGCGCGACGAACGAGTCGAAAGCCGACTTCGCATAATCGCTCTGCAGCTTGAAGAAATCGGTCGGCGACTTGGCGGCGGCGAAGCTCTTCAGCGCGGCCTGGGCCGATTCGAAGTTCTTGCGGCCGAGCTCGGCGGCGTCCTGGCCGATCGTCTCGAGGCCCTGCGCGGCGACCTTGGCCGAGGCGACGAACGCCTCGAGGTTGCCCTTCTGGAAGTCGGCCAGGTCCTCGGCGATCTTCTGGCTCTTCTCGACGGCGGCTTTGGCGCGGTCGTTCAGATCGGCGAACACGGCCTGCGCCTGGTTGGTGGCTTCGGTCGCGGCCTTCTTGACGGTCTCGGTCACTTTTGCGGTGTCGGTCATCTCGATGGTTCCTTTCTCTGCGGTGGCGGCTTGTTTCGGGGCCGTCCGGTTCGTTTTCACGGTCTTGGCAGGTGCCGGTTTCGCAACCGGCCGTGCCTTGGTGTCGGTGGCGCTCATATGCGGTCCTGCTTATGTTGCATTGCACAATATAGTGCGCCGCAGCAGATTGCAAGAGTTTTTGTGCAGTGCAGCAAAAGCGTCACGCGACTGGCACAGAACCGTCACGCAGAGAAGAAAAGCCGTTTATTTATCGTGACTTGACGTAGCGTCCCGGCGCGTCCTCGATCGCCTTGAGCTTGCCTTTTCCGGGCACGCGCGCACCCGTCGCTGATTGTTTGTCGCCATCCTGCCCGGATAGCCAATCGATCCAGTCGGGCCACCAACTGCCCGGAGTCTCCGTCGCAGCCGTCAGGAAGTCTGTCAGGCTCTTCGCCGGTTTCTCGCTGGTCCAATATTGATATTTGCCGGCACTCGGCGGATTGACCACGCCGGCAATATGCCCCGAGCCGGCAAGCACGAAGCGGATCGGCCCGGCGAAATGGTCGTTGATCTTCCAGACGCTCTCCAGCGGCGCGATATGGTCCTCGCGCCCGGCCTGCACATAGGCCGGCGTCTTGACGGCGCGCAGGTCGATCGGCGTGCCGTCGATGCTGATCGCACCGGGCATGGCCAGCTTGTTGTCGCGATAAAGGTCGGTCAGATAGGCCTTGTGCCATTTGGCAGGCAGATTGGTGGTATCGCCATTCCAGTGGAGCAGGTCGAACGGCGCATAGTCCTGACCCAGCAGATAATTATTCTGCACATAGTTCCAGATCAGGTCGCGGCCGCGCAGCAGGTTGAAGGTGGCGGCCATGTAGCGGCCGTCGAGATATCCCTCGCCCGACAGGCTTTCGACGAGCTTGAGCTGCTCGTCGTCAACGAACAGATTGAGTTCGCCCGCCTTGGCGAAATCGACCTGTGCGGTGAAGAAGGTGGCGGTCTTCACCTTCTTGGCCTCGTCGCGCGCGGCGAGCAGCGCCAGCGTCGCCGCCAGCGTCGTGCCGGCGACGCAATAGCCGATGGCATGGACGCTCTTGACGTCGAGCAGGTCGCGGACCGTATCGATCGCATCGATCTGGCCGCGGACGATATAATCGTCCCAGGTCACGTCCTTCATGCTCGCGTCTGCGGATTTCCATGAGACGACGAACACGCTCAACCCCTGCGACACCGCCCAGCGGATGAAGCTCTTCTCCGGATTGAGGTCGAGGATGTAATAGCGGTTGATCCAGGGCGGGAAGATCAGCAGCGGCGTGCGGTGGACCTCGGTGGTCTGCGGCTCGTACTGGATAAGCTGGTAGAGCGGCGTTTCCTTCACCACCTTGCCCGGCGTCGTCGCGATATTGCGTCCCAGCTCATAGGCATCGGGCTGGCTATGGGTAAGCTGCCCCCGGCCGATGTCGCGCAGCATATGGGTCAGGCCCTTGAGCAGATTCTCGCCGCGCGTCTCGATGGTCTTTTCGATCACCAGCGGGTTGGTGAAGGCAAAATTGCTCGGGCTCATCGCATCGACGAAGCCCTGGGTGGCGAAACGGATCTGCTGCTTCTGCTTGGGATCGACGCCGTCGATCCCGTCGACGCTCTTGATCAGGTGGTCCGCGATCAGCAGATAGCTTTGCCGGATCAGATCGAACATCGGATTGTCGCGCCATTGCGGCGCGGAAAAGCGCCGGTCCTTGGCGATCCGCGGATCCTCCGCCTTGGCCGGGGCGCTCGCCGGATCGACGAAGCGTTGCCACAATTTCAGGCTTTCGCTCCAGAAATCCGCCTGAGCCTGGGCAACGGCGTCCATGCCGGCAAATGGCAGTCCATCGGTCGGGGGCTGCGCCGCGGCGGCCTGTTGCATCCGGTCTATCCCGAACTCGAGCAGCAATTGCTGCGCACGTCCGATCACCCAGGTCCATCGCTGCATATCCTCCAGCGTCGGCGGCGTCATGGTCGTGCCGGTCTCGGTCATCGGCGATCTCTCCCACAGAGTCGGCAGCAGCCTAGAGCCTGCGGGGGTGCGGTGGAAGCACTTCGTGTTTCGATCCGATCGACTTACCGGATCGGGCAAGAGGCGTTCGCGGCTCGCGACTGCCAATTAGCCTTCGACATAAGTCGTCCAAAAGCGTAGGAAACCGGCTCCAAAAACCTCCAATCGGAATGGGAGCCATGACCGAAGACTTCTACCGCATCAAGCGACTGCCGCCCTATGTTATCGCCGAAGTGAATGCGATGCGGGCAGCAGCACGTGCGGCAGGAGACGACATCATCGATCTCGGCATGGGCAATCCCGACCTTCCGCCGCCCGAACATGTGATCGAGAAGATGTGCGAAGTGGCGCGCAATCCAAAGGCGCACGGCTATTCCGCGTCCAAGGGCATTCCCGGCCTCCGCAAGGCGCAGGCGAATTATTATGGCCGCCGCTTCGGGGTCGATGTCGACCCCGACAGCGAAGTCGTGGTGACGCTGGGTTCGAAGGAAGGACTCGCCAATCTGGCGCAGGCGATCACCGCGCCCGGCGACGTCGTGCTCGCGCCCAATCCGAGCTATCCGATCCACACATTCGGCTTCATCATCGCGGGTGCCAGCATCCGTTCGGTGCCGACCACGCCCGACGAGCATTATTTCGAATCGCTCGAACGTGCGGTCAGGTTCATGGTGCCCAAGCCCTCGGTGCTGGTGATGGGCTATCCGTCCAACCCCACCGCAGAGGTCGTCGATCTCGCTTTCTACGAACGCGTCGTCGCCTTCGCCAAGGAACATGGGCTCTGGGTGCTCTCGGATCTCGCCTATAGCGAAATCTATTTCGACGACTGCCCGACGCCGTCGATCCTGCAGGTGCCGGGCGCGAAGGACGTCGCGGTCGAATTCACCTCGATGTCGAAGACCTATTCGATGGCGGGCTGGCGCATGGGCTTCGCGGTCGGCAACAAGACGCTGATCTCCGCGCTCACCCGCGTCAAATCCTATCTCGATTATGGTGCGTTCACGCCGATCCAGGCCGCGGCGGTGGCTGCGATCAACGGTCCGCAGGATATCGTCGAGAAGAACCGCCAGCTCTACAAGCATCGCCGCGACGTGCTGGTCGAAAGCTTCGGACGGGCGGGGTGGGACATTCCGCCGCCGCGCGCATCGATGTTCGCCTGGGCGCCGCTGCCGCCCGCGCTCGCGCATCTCGGCAGCCTCGAATTCTCCAAGCAGTTGCTGACCCATGCCGGCGTCGCGGTGGCGCCGGGCGTCGGCTATGGCGAGGACGGTGAGGGCTTTGTCCGCATCGCGATGGTGGAGAATGAGCATCGTATCCGCCAGGCGGCGCGCAACGTCCGCAAATATCTCCAGAGCATGGGCGTGAATACGCCCGCCAAGGCGGGCTGACCCGGATGGTTGGGGCGCTGCTGCTGCTCGCGGCCGCCGCGGCGCCCCAACCCACCAAGCTCGAGACCTTTCGCGACTGGATCGTCGGCTGCGACAATGGCCGCGCCTGCCAGGCGGTGGCGCTGATGCCCGAGGCGGAGCTTGAAGGTACGACCCTGGTCGTCACGCGCGGTGCCACGGCGTCTGCGGTGCCAGAAATCAGCGTTACCGTACCGGAAAAGGGCCGAACGCTCGGCGTGGGCAAGCGGCGCATCGCCTTTTCCGCCAATGGCGCGATCGCCGCGAAGGATGTGCCCGCTCTGCTCGATGCATTGCGGCGCGATCCGTCACTCCCGGTGCTTGACGCGATGGGCAAGCAGATATCCGCCGTCTCGCTTTCGGGGGCGAGCGCCGCGTTGCTCTACATGGACGATCGCCAGAAACGTGTGGGCACGACAAGCGCATTGATGCGCAAGGGAACCGTGAGCACGGTGCCGCCGGCACCGCCGCTGCCCGTCATTCTCCGTCCCGTAGCATCGGCCGCGCCGCCGCGAACCATCTCCCAGGCGGATGCGCTGAAGCAGCTCGGCGATATCGGCTGCGAGGTCGATCGGGAATCGCTCGAACCCGAAGCGGTGCGGCTCGATGCCGGTCACAGCTTGGCGCTGGTGATGCAGCCCTGCGGCAACGGCGCCTATAATTATTTCGGGATCGCGCTGATCGTCGACGAAAAGGGGCGGATCACGCCGGCCGCGTTCGATTCGAGCCCCGGCATGGGCGAGGATGCGCATTCGCTGGTCAATCCCGCCTGGGACGCGGACAAGCGTCTGCTCGACACCTATGCCAAAGGGCGTGGTCTGGGCGATTGCGGCGTGACGAGCAGCTTCGCCTGGGACGGACAGCGCTTCCGCCTGGCAGCGCAGGCCGAAATGGGCGAATGTCGCGGCAGCGTCGACTATATCCCGACCTGGCGAGCCAATGTGCAGGACAGTCGCTAGGATCGACCCGCCCAATCACCCTCGGCAAGCGAGAGGGGCGTTCAATCGATCGATCTTGAAAGCGGCGCGGCGCTCGGCCATTGCCAATGCATGTCCCGCACCGACTATCCTTTCTCATACCGCTTTCGCGTCCGCTATGCGGAGGTCGATCCCCAGGCCGTGGTCTTCAACTCGCGCTATCTCGAATATGCCGATGTCGTGCTGACCGAATATTGGCGCGCCGCCGGCATCAATGCCGCGGCTGGTGGCGAGTTCGATTGCCATGTCGTGCGTGCGCTCGTCGAATATCGCAAGCCGATCCGCGTCGATGAGGAGATTGACGGGCTGATGCGCGTGGCGCGGATGGGCAATAGCAGTATGACCTTCGCCATCGCACTGCATGGCGCCGATGCCGATGATCTCCGCGCCGAGATCGAGCTGGTCCATGTCCATGTCGACCTGACCGACGGCAAGCCGCGCCCGATCCCGCCCGCCGTCCGCGCCGCCTTCGGTTTTCCCGAATAGGGAGATTCCCCGGCATGACAGGCCGGGGCGGGGCGCCTATATGCCGCCCATGCATTGGGCGCTGGGCATCCTCCTTTTCCTCGCCACCATCGTTGCGATGGAGGGTTTCGCGTACGTTGCCCATCGCTGGCTGATGCATGGGCCGGGCTGGTTCCTCCATGAGAGCCATCATCGGCCGCGCACCGGTAACTGGGAACTCAACGATCTCTATGCCGTGATCTTCGCGATCCCCTCGATCCTGCTGATCCTGGGCGGCGTCCAGCTCGGCTGGGGCGATTGGGCGACCTGGGTCGGGGCGGGGATTGCGGGCTATGGCGCGATCTATTTCGGTTTCCACGACGTGATCGTCCACAAAAGGCTCGATCACCGCTATGTGCCGCGCTCCGAATATATGAAGCGGATCGTGCAGGCGCACAGGCTGCACCATGTCGTCGAAACCAAGGAAGGCACGGTGAGTTTCGGCTTTCTCTGGGCGCCGAAGCCCGAACTGCTGAAGGCGGAGCTCAAGCGGCGCGAGCGGGCGGGGGTGCGGGCGCCGGTTAGTGGTCTGGACGGTTAGGGCGGCACGACGAAGCGCATCTACAAACCCCGTTCGTGTCGAGCGAAGTCGAGACACGCGGCGCGGGCCCCAAACGTCCCTCGACTTCGCTCGGGACAAACGGAGCGATTTACGCAGCCGGCCTCGTCCAAAGCCCATCACGCGTCACAGATGCGCCCGGCCGCCGATGCCCCTGCACCCACGCCCGCATCACCCAGCCCAGCTTGGCCCCTTTGCCGACGACAGTGCGGTGATCCCAGGCATGAGCGCCGCGTGCGCGCACCATGCGTGCGATATCGCCGTAGATGCCGGCAGCCGCCAGGACTGCCCAGCGCGCACGAAAGGGCAGCCTGGTCGCGCCGATCCGTGCCGACGCCTCATAGGCCTCCGCCTTGCTCGCCAGCCGTGTCGCCATGATCGTGAGCCGATCGCGATAGGGCGGCTTCATATGTTCGCCCGGCGGGATATCGAATTCGGTAAGCCAGTCGAGCGGCAGGTAGCAACGGCCGGCCGCGGCGTCCTCGGCCACGTCGCGCGCGATATTGGCGAGCTGGAAAGCCAGGCCCAGATCGCAGGCGCGGTCGAGCGTGTCGCGGTCGTCCGGATCGACGCCCATCGCGATCGCCATCATCACACCGACGACGCCGGCGACGTGATAGCAATAGGTGAGCAGATCGTCCTCGCTGCGCGGTCGCCAGTCCGCGGCGTCCATCGCAAAGCCCCGAACCAGGTCGCGGGGAAATGCCGGCGGGATGCGGCATTCGGCAGCGACGATCCTGAGTGCGTCGAATGCGGGGTCGCCGATCACCTCGTCCGCCAGTGCGCGTTCGGTGCGCTCCGAAATCAGCGCCAGTCGTGCCGCGGGATCGTCGACCGCGCCCATCGTCCCGCCATGATCCTGCCCGTCGGCCAGATCGTCGCAACGGCGGCACCAGGCATAAAGCAGCCAGGCGCGTTCGCGCGTTCTGCGATCGAACAGCCGGCTCGCCAGTGCGAAGCTCTGCGAACCGCGCGCGATGCTTTCGCCTGCGGTGGCGACGATCGCTTCACGAGTGGGGAGGGGGGCGTGCGCAGCCATCGGAAGTCGACATGCCCGTCATCGCCAACGCCCGCAAGCGAGTCCGAGATAGTGACGAAGGACGGGCTGCCATTCAGGTCAGGCCGGAGCGAGAATGGTGCTGATCGAGAACCGGAGCGGAGCGTACTTCAGTACGTGACCACCGGAAGCGCAGGGCAGTGCCGTTCGCAGCCTGGCATCACCTGAATGGCAGCTCGTCCTAAAGCTGGTCGCTGGTCATGCGGAATATCGTCTGGTGCGGCCGATATTCCGCCATCTTGGCGAGCAGGCCGTCGAGCGTGTCGTCGACGATAAGGATGTCGCGATGCTGCGGCCGGACGAATCCGACCTCCGCCATATGTTCGGCAAAGGCGATCAGATGATCGTAATAGCCGGCGACGTTGAGCAGCCCGACCGGCTTTTCGTGATAGCCGAGCTGTGCCCAGCTCACCGCTTCCCACAATTCGTCCATCGTGCCGACGCCGCCCGGAATCGAGATGAAGCCGTCCGAAAGGTCGGTGAAGAGCTGTTTGCGCTGGTGCATGGTCTGTACCGTGTGCAGTTCGGTGCAGCCGCGATGGGCGACTTCCGCGTTGACGAGTGCATCGGGAATCACCCCGATCACTTCGCCGCCGACCTCCAGCGCCGCGTCCGCCACCGCGCCCATCAGTCCCAGGCGGCCGCCACCATAGACCACGCCGATCCCGCGCTCGGCGAGCGTGCGGCCCACCATCCGTGCCGATTCGATATAGACGGGATCGGTCGGCGTGGCCGAGCCGCAATAGATTGCGAGGCGCTTCATCGTCTTTCCTCCAGCATCAGCGCCGCGGTCGCCTTCGCGCTGCCGACGACGCCCGGAATGCCGGCGCCGGGGTGCGTTCCCGCGCCGACGAAATAGAGATTGGATATCGCGTCGTCGCGATTATGGGTGCGGAACCAGGCGCTCTGGGTCAGCAATGGCTCGAGGCTGAACGCGCTGCCGAGATGGGCGTTCAGATCGCGGCCGAAATCGGCGGGCGTATAGTGGAAGCTGGTCACGATCCGCTCATGGATGTCGGGGATCAGGCGACGGCCGACCTCGTCGAGGATGCGCTTTTCCAGGATCGGGCCGATATCGCTCCAGTCGACCGGCAGCTTGCCCATGTGCGGCACCGGCGCCAGCGCATAGAAGGTCGAATGACCCTCCGGCGCCATCGACGGATCGGTGACCGTCGGGTGATGGAGGTAAAGCGAGAAATCGCGCGGCAAGACGCCGGTGTCGTAGATGTCGGACAGCAGCCCGCGATAGCGCGGGCCGAACAGGATCATGTGGTGCGGGATGCCCGGCCAGGCGCCCTTGATCCCGAAATGAACGACGAACAGCGACGGCGACCAGCGTTTGGTGGCGAGCGATCGTGCGACCCGCTCGCCGCGTTTGTTCTGCGGCAACAGGTCGCGATAGCTGTGCATGACGTCGGCATTGCTGGCGACCGCATCGGCATCCATGCGCCAGCCGCTCGCGGTGGTCACGCCCGTCGCGCGATCGCCCACCGTCTCGATCCGCCGGACAGGGTCGCCCAGCCGAAGCGTGCCGCCCAGCCGTTCGAACTGCGCGACCATCGCGGCGACCAGACGGTTGGTGCCGCCCTGGGCGAACCAGACGCCGCCATCCTTCTCCAACTTGTGGATCAGCGCGTAGATCGCGCTCGTCGTCATCGGGTTGCCGCCGACCAGCAATGTGTGGAAGCTCAGCGCCTCGCGCAATTTCTCGTTCTTCACGAAGCTGGAGACCATCGAATAGACCGATCGCCACGCCTGATATTTCATCAGCGCGGGTGCGGCCTTCACCATCGATGCGAAATCGAGAAAGGCGACACTGCCCAGCTTCTCATAGCCCTCGCGATAGACGCCGGCCGCATAGTCGAGGAAGCGCGCATAGCCCTCGACATCCAGCGGATCGAGCCGGGCGATCTCATTGCGAAGCTGCGCCTCGTCATTGGAATAATCGAAATTGGTGCCGTCGGGCCAGTTGAGCCGATAGAATGGCTTGACCGGGGTCAGGGTCACGTCCGCCGCCATGTCGTGCCCCGACAATGCCCATAATTCGCGCAGGCAGGCTGGATCGGTGATCACGGTCGGGCCGGCGTCGAAGGTGAAGCCGTCCTTTTCCCAATAATATGCCCTGCCGCCGGGCCGGTCGCGCCCCTCGATCACCGTGGTGGCGATTCCGGCCGCCTGGAGACGGATCGCGAGCGCCAGTCCGCCGAAGCCCGCGCCGATGACCGCCGCTGTCCTCATCGCCGCCTCGTCATCTTCCGGCTCATTTCCTGGGTTTCCTGATCGCCGAAAGCGCGCGGCCCACGGGGACGGGCGGCTTGCCCATCAGGATCCGCGCCTTGTCCATCGCGGTCGAGCGACCCGCATAGAAACGCGCGACCAATGCGGGGTCGAGGCGATAGAATCGCTCGAGCACCTTGTAGCGCTCGGCGGGCTCAGCGGCGCGGAACAGCATCCGGTTCAACATGCGATAGAAGCCGCGTTCATCCCAGGCCTTTTTCGCGAAATCGTGCAATGCGTCGTGCAGCGCGGCGCCGTCGAGCCGCGGCAATCCGGCGACCAGCGCCGCGGTCCGCACCGCATCGGGCAGCGAATAGCCGGTGGTCGGGTGGAACAGGGCAGCACGCACGCCGGCTTTCGCCACCTGCTGCCCGCCGGAACCCCAATATCCTTCGAAATCGCCGCCCATGCAGACCGGCAGCACGCCGACCTCTTCACGCGCCACATGGCCGACATGCCAGCCCCTGGCCACGGCATATTCGTCGATGCGCTTGCGGCAGATGTCGACATCGAGTTCGGGGCCGTCGCTGTAATACGTGTCCTCGACGAAGATGCGCTCGATTCCGAAAGGCAGGGTGTAGACGAAACGATAGCCGTCGATCTGCTGGACCGTCGCATCCATCACGATCGGCATATCCTGCCCGTGCGGCGCATCGAGCACCAGCTCCCGGCCCAGGAATTTCTGCCAGCCGAGGTCGAGCAGGCTCAGATCCGCCGGGCCGCGGGCGTCGATCACGCCGCTCGCCTTGATCCGCGTGCCGCCCGCGATCACGACGCTTGCGCGGGTGAGCGATGCGACGCGACGTCCGGTCATCACCGATCGTTTGGGCAGCGTTGCGCGGACATGATGATCCAGATCCTCCGACAGGATCGAATAATAGCCGCCGGAAAGCGCGCGGGCGTGTTCCGGAAACGCGACGCGATGTCCTTGCCACATATGGCGGACGAGTGGCGCGACCAGCCAGCGATCTTCGGGGGCGACGTCCTCGGCGAAGAACGACCAGACATGGTCGCCGCCCAATATGTCGCTTTCCTCGATCAACCGCACGTCGAGGCCGGGTCGCCTGGCGCGAAGGGCGAGTGCGATCAGCGATCCGGCCAGTCCGCCTCCGACGATCGCGATGTCACAGATAATCTTGCTCGGCATTGTCGGATGCCACCTACAGGAGGAGATGGCGGGCGCAAGGGGGGACGGCATGGAACGATCGGATCAAACGCCCCGCTCGTCTTGGCGCGGGCGGCCCCGGCCCCTAAAAGGGCGGCGTGACCATCGCTATCGCCATCGCGCTTTCGGCGCTCGCCATGACGCTGATCGTGGGCGTTCGCTATCTGCTTGCCAGCGGCGGCTTCGCGCTGGCGACGCGGTTTCGGCATCCGGGGCTCTATCACGGGCTCGATGGGCAGATGCGGCGTGAGATCGCGTGGTCGCTCGCCAGCGCGGCAATCTATGGCGTGCCCGCGGGCGTCGTCGCCTGGGGCTGGCAGAATCGTGGCTGGACGCGGATCTACACGGATGCGAGCGCCTATCCGCTCTGGTATCTGCCGGTCTCGGTGCTGCTTTACCTGTTGGCGCACGACACGTGGTTCTACTGGACGCATCGCTGGATGCACCGGCCGCGGCCGTTCCGCATCGCCCATGCCGTCCATCATGCCAGCCGACCGCCCACCGCCTGGGCGGCGATGAGTTTCCATCCATGGGAAGCGCTGACCGGCGCCGTGGTCATTCCGGCGCTGGTGTTCGCGATTCCCATCCATGTTGCGGCACTGGCGCTTGTACTGACGATCATGACGGTTATGGGTGTGACCAACCATATGGGGTGGGAAATCTTTCCGCGGTTCATCCATCGCGGTCCCTTGGGGCGCTGGCTCATCACGGCGAGCCATCACCAGCGGCATCACGCCGAATACAGGTGCAATTATGGGCTCTATTTCCGGTTCTGGGATCGGCTTTGCGGGACGGACAAGGGGCTGGGCCACTTCGACTTGCCGGATCGCCGCGGCAATGACGGCGCTGTGGACGCTGGTGGGCGCGACGGCTCAACCCGCATCGCTTGATATCAGTTTCGAGGCGCTGCGCTCGCACAAGGGCATCATCCGTATCTGCCTGACTGCCAATCCCGCAGGCTTTCCCGATTGTTCGAAGGACAAGAGCGCGATCACGCGATCGGTGCCTGCCAGTGGCGGGGTCGTCCATATCGCCGATCTGGCGCGCGGCACCTATGTGCTGGCGGTGATCCACGACGAGAACGGCAATTCCAGACTCGACACCTTCGCCGGCATTCCGAAAGAGGGCATCGGCTTTTCACGCAACCCGCGCCTGATGTTCGGCCCACCGAGCTTCGCCTCGGCGAGCTTCCAGATCGACGGTGCGCCGGTGAGCCAGATGGTGCGGATGAAGTACTTCCTATAGAGCGCGTGCAACCAATTGAGCTTGCAACCGTTTTTCCGGTGAGTTCCAACAGGGAGGTTCCCGGATGATCGATCGCTCAGGCGCGCAGGCGCGACGCATATCCCACGCCGCCGCCATGGCCGCGATGCTGATCGCGGCGCCGGTCTTTGCCCAGTCGGCCGAACAGACGCCGCCCGCCGAGAATGACGATACGCTGACGATCGGCGCCGGCGCCGGCTATATGCCGTCCTATGAGGGGTCGGACGATTATCTGCTGAGCCCGGTCGTCGCGGTTCGCGGCAAGGTTGCCGGCCATAATTTCTATACGCGCGGCACCCAATTCCACTTCGATGCAATCCCCGAGCGGCCGGGCAACAATCTCGACATTTCGCTGGGGCCGGTGGCCTCCGTCCGCCTGGATCGGACGTCGCGGATCAAGGATCCTCAGGTCCGCGCGCTCGGCAAGCTCGATGCCGCGATCGAGGTCGGTGCCTTTGCCGGCGTCGCCAAGACCGGAGTGATCACGAGCGCATATGACACCTTGTCGTTCCGCATCGCTTATCTTCGCGATGTCAGCGATACGCATGACAGCTACATCCTGACTCCGACGATCGAATATGGCACGCCGCTGAGCCCGACCACCTATGTCGGCCTCTCGGTCTCCGCCGACCGCGTCGGGGACGGTTATGCCCGCACCTATTTCGGCGTCACGCCGGCCGGTACGGTCGCCAGCGGATTGCCGACCTATTCCACCGATGGCGGCTGGAAGAATGTGAGCGTCGGTCTGCTCGGCACCGTCTCCCTCTCGGGCGATCTGCGCAAAGGCTGGGCTTTGTTCGCGGTCGGCAATTATTCGAAGCTGCTCGGCGATTTCAAACGCAGCCCGATCGTCAGCGTCGCGGGCAATTCGAACCAGTGGCTGGGTGCGATCGGGATCGGTTACACCTTCTGAAAAATCGCGCGGAAATGCGACGGTCCGAGCGGATTGCAGTTCACATCGGGCATGATTTTGCGGTATTCATCGGGCCGATATCCTTTTGGAGGACCGATTGGACGGCACGCTTCCCGACGCCGGAGATTCGGCAGGTCCAGGCGACGGTCAATCCCGCGAACCCCGGACCAGCCGTCTGCTCGCCTGCGATATGCGACTTCAGGACGGATCGGTGGTCCGCGTCCGCGTCCGCAATATCTCCTCCGGGGGATTGGGCGGCCGATCCGACACGCCGATCGATGCCTGGCAGCCTGTCGAAGTGAGCCTGCCGGTTATCGGCACGGTTGCCGGCAAGATCGCGTGGGTCCGCCAGGATCAGTTCGGCGTCCAGTTCGAGCGGCCGATCGACCCCGCAAAGGCGCTGATTACGTCGTCACAGCCGCAGGCCACCCATGTCGTTCCGTCGATTTTTCAACCGAACACCGACTATCGCCGCCCGGGGCTCAAGTCGCGCTAGGGCCCATGACCGCGATTCCGGTGAAAGGCTCTCCTGAGTCTGCCGAAGGGGCCGGAATGACGATGTTCGGGTTTGGCCGGAGGCGGATTACCGCCTGACCCGTTTCTTGGACTCAGGCTTCTTCACCGGGCGTGGCTGATACTGGCCCCAGAAATCGTCGCCCCACAATGCGCGGGCGGCCGATTGGAGCGATGCGGGATAGTCGGCGAGCGTGCGACGCTCGCTGGAATTGGAACTGGGCATGACGTGCCTCCTTGGGCGCCCATTTGGGCGCGCCACATGAAACCGGAATGACAATTTGGCGTCGGCCGCGCTCAGGCGGCGCTGCTACACGTCGAACCGCACATCATATATGTCATCGTGACCTCCTCATACGGTCCACGAGACAGCCCCTTCACGCGCGGGGCCGCGCATCGTGCGCTTTAGCCGTTGGTGACGCGGAGCAAGCTGACCAATCAAAAGCCGCGGGTCCGGATGGGATCGGCCGGACCACCGATACTGTGTTTTTAGCCCAATGGCGGGCGGGCGCCAGAAACCGATTCTTGGCCGCGATGTAGTTTTGCCGCAGGGAACTTTCCCGGCGCATGCGCGATCGGTTCGCTCAAGCGCGCGGGAAACCTGGTTTCAGTCGACCTTTTGGTCGAGCATCCTGATGATGCCGGAGAAATCGAGGCCGCCCTGGCCGGCATCGGTAAACGCTTCGTAGAGTTCGCGCGCGCGCTTGCCCATCGGCACCTGCGCACCCGCGCTGTCGGCGGCTTCCATCGCCAGCCGCAGATCCTTGAGCATCAGCGCTGCCGCGAAGCCGCCCTGATAGTCGTTGTCGGCGGGTGATTGCGGGCCGACGCCGGGGACGGGGCAATAGCTGGTCATCGACCAGCTCTGGCCCGACGCCTTGGACGAGATGTCGTAGAAGGTCTGCGGATCGAGGCCGAGCTTCTGCGCGAGCAGGAAGGCTTCGCAGGTCGAGACCATCTGGGCGCCGAGGATCATGTTGTTGACGATCTTGGCGGCCTGGCCGGCGCCGTTGCCGCCGGCGTGGATCACCGCCTTGCCCATCGCGGACAGGATCGGTTCGGCGCGGCCGAAGGCCTCGGCGGAGCCGCCGACCATGAAGGTCAGGGTGCCGCCGGTGGCGGCGGCGATTCCGCCGGAAACCGGGGCGTCGACGGCGGCCAGGCCCTTGGCGGCGGCATTTGCCGCCACCCGCTTGGCGGTGTCGACGTCGATCGTCGAGCAGTCGAGCAGCAAGGTGCCGGCCGCGGCGGTGGCGAAGATCGCGTCTTCATAGACCTGTTCGACATGCTTGCCGGCGGGCAGCATCGTCACGATCGCCTCCGCACCCTCGGCCGCGGCGGCGGCGCTGTCGACGGGCAGGCAGCCCGCCGCCCTGGCGCGCTCCAGCGCCTCGGCCGAAAGATCGAAGGCGCGGACGTCGTGTCCGGCCTTTGCCAGGTTCGCGGCCATGCCGCCGCCCATATTGCCCAGTCCGATAAAGCCGATGCGTGCCATCTTACCACTCTCTCCGATATCGATGCTTATTTGCCGGTCCACTTGCCGGGGCGCTTGTCGACGAAAGCCGCCATGCCCTCGGTCTGATCCTCGGTGCCGAACAGGCCGTGGAACAGCCGGCGCTCGAACAGGATGCCCTGGGTCAAGGTGGTCTCGAAAGCCGAATTGACCATTTCCTTGTTCGCCTTGACCGCGAGCGGCGCCATCTCGGCGATCGTCGTCGCGGTCTTCACCGCATCCTCGACGAGATCGGCGACGGGCACGATCCGCGCGACGAGACCGGAACGCTCGGCTTCCTCGGCGCCCATCATCCGGCCGGTCAGGCACATCTCCATCGCCTTGGCCTTGCCCACCGCGCGCGGCAGGCGCTGCGATCCGCCCATGCCGGGGGTGACGCCGAGCTTGATCTCCGGCTGGCCGAATTTGGCATTGTCGCCGGCGAGGATGAAGTCGCACATCATCGCGAGCTCGCAACCGCCGCCCAGCGCATAGCCGGCGACCGCGGCGATCACGGGCTTGCGCGTCGCGGTGACGCGATCATAGCCCGCGAAGAAGTTGCTGGCGTACATTTCGGCAAAGCCCTGGCCCGACATCTCCTTGATATCGGCGCCCGCCGCGAACGCCTTTTCGCTGCCGGTCAGCACCGCGCAGCCCTGGCTGGCATCGGCGTCGAACGCCTCGAGCGCGGCGATCAGATCGGTGAGCACCTGGGTGTTGAGCGCGTTCAATGCCTGGGGCCGGTTGAGCGTGATCAGCGTCACCGGGCCGCGCGTTTCGACGAGCAGGGTTTCGTAATTCGCCATTGGGTCGTCCTTCGTGATGGGAGAGGGTTCAGGCGGGCGTCCAGGCCTCGTCCTCGGGCAGCGGCGCGAAGATCGTGTCGAGCATATGCTCGGTCACGCCCTCCGGCGTCGCCGGATTCCATTGCGGCGCATTGTCCTTGTCGATGATGACGGCGCGGACGCCCTCGAGGAAATCGTGGCGCTGCACGACATGACAGCCCACGGCATATTCCTGCCGCATCTCGTCGGCGAAATCGTGCATGGCGGCGCCTTCGCGCAGCAGGCGCAGCGAGACCTTCATCGTCTGCGGCGATTTGGTCTTGAGCGTCGCGAGCTCCTTGGCGGCCCATTCGCCGTCATCGGCCTCAAGCGCGGCATAGATATCCTCCAGCCGGTCCGACGCGAACAGCCGGTCGATCAGCGCGCGGCTCGCCTCGATCCGCGCCGGGGGCGGCGCCACCGAAAGCTGGCCCAGGATTCCGTCGATCCGCTGCGGATCGGCGGCGATCCGGGCCTTGGCCTCTTCGAGCGCCTCGGCGGGGAGATAATGGGTCGCGATGCCGAGCGAGAGGCATTCGGCGCCGTCGAGCCGCGCGCCGGTGAGCGCGAGGAACTGGCCGGTGCGGCCGGGCAGGCGGGAGAGATGCCAGCCGCCGCCGACATCGGGGAACAGGCCGATGCCCGTCTCCGGCATGGCGAAGCGCGTATTCTCGGTCGCGACGCGGTAGCGGCAGGGCATGGCGATGCCGACGCCGCCGCCCATGGTGATGCCGTCCATGAAGGCGATGGTCGGCTTGGCATAAGCGAACAGCCGGTGATTCATGCGATATTCGGTGTGGAAGAATGCGCGCGCCTCCACGCCGTCCTTCGCACCCGATTCGGCGAGCATGCGGATGTCGCCGCCCGCGCAGAAGCCGCGGCCCTCGGCGTGATCGAAGATCACCGCCTCGACGCCGAGATCGCCGCGCCAATCCTCGAGCGCGTCGAGGATGCCGACGCACATCGCGGTGGTCAGCGCATGGATCGCCTTGGGCCGGTTGAGGCTGATGCGGCCGGCCTTGCCGTCGACACGGACGATGAGTTCGCTGGTCATTTGGTGCATCCCCAAGCTGGTTACTGGCGAGTCAGGTCTCGTCCGACGATCATGCGCATGATCTGGTTGGTGCCCTCCAGGATCGAATGGACACGCAGGTCACGCCAGAAACGCTCGATCGGATAATCCTGAAGATAGCCATAGCCGCCATGGAGCTGGAGCGCGTCGTTGACCACCTTCGATCCGGTATCGGTGGCGAAGCGTTTGGCCATCGCGGCGAAGCGCGTCTTGTCGGGCGCGCCCGCGGTCACCTTGGCGGCGGCGGTGTAGAGCAGCGCGCGCGCGGCCTCGAGCTCGGTCGCCATGTCGGCCAGCATGAACTGGGTGTTCTGGAACTCGGCGATCGGCTGTCCGAACTGCTTGCGTTCCTTGGTATAGGTGATGCTTTCGTCGAGGCAGCGCTGCGCGCCGCCCAGCGAACAGGCGCCGATGTTGAGCCGGCCGCCGTCGAGCCCCATCATCGCGATGCGGAAGCCTTCGCCCTCACCGCCCACCAGATTCTCGACCGGCACGCGCACGCCGTCGAAATTGACCTGCGCGGTCGGCTGCGATCGCCAGCCGAGCTTCTTTTCATTGGCGCCGAAGCTGACGCCCGCCATGTCCTTTTCGATCACCAGGCAGGAAATGCCCTTCGGCCCGTCCTCGCCGGTGCGGACCATGGTGACATAGACCTCGTTCTCGCCGCCGCCCGAAATGAACGCCTTGGATCCGGTGACGACATAATGGTCGCCGTCGCGGACCGCCTTGGTCTTGAGCGCGGCGGCGTCGGATCCGGAGCCCGGCTCGGTCAGGCAATAGGATGCGATCTTGTCCATGCCGACGAGCTGGGGAAGATATTTGTCCTTCACCACCTGGCTGCCGAACCGGTCGATCATCCAGCTCGCCATATTGTGGATCGAGATGAAGGCGCTGGTGGAGGGGCAGCCATAGGCCATCGCCTCCATGATCAGCGCCGCTTCGAGCCGGCCGAGGCCGATGCCGCCCATTTCCTCGGACACGTAGATCGCCGCGAAGCCGAGTTCGGCCGCGGCCTTGATCGTATCGCGCGGGAAGAAATGCTTCTCGTCCCACTCCGCGGCGTGCGGGGTGATCGCGTCGGCGGTGAACTTGCGCGCCAGATCCTGAATCTCGCGCTGTTCGTCTGTCAGGTCGAACTGGGTGGTCATATCAATCCGGCTTCACCTATGGTTGCTACACGATCCGAGCTTCGTCGGTTTCCATCTCGTTCCCGGCTTCAACGACGGCCTCGCGCGTCATCTGAAAGCCGCCCGTCCAATCCTCCAGCGTCCATTGGCCGGTGACCGACAGGCCGTCATCCGCCAGATCGCCCGCATAGTCGACACGGTGCGCCAGATCGCCGGAGCCGTCATATACCTTGGCGAAGGCGACCGAAAAACCATGGCGCGTTCCCCTGATAAAGGCTTCGAGCCGTCCGGAGGAAGCAGTGATCGTGTTCGGTTCGCTGATCGATCCGGAAAGCTGCCCGCCGATATCGTCGATGTTGGCGATGAACCGGACAACGGGCTCCGACGGGGCATCATACCAATAACGCCCCGTCCAGAAACCCGTCATGTCCGTCCTGTCCAATGTCACCCCATGGTCGGGATGACGAACGCGTTGCTGCCGTCGGGCGAACCGTCGGGCCAGCGCTGCGTGATCGTCTTGGTCTTCGTCCAGAAGCGGACGCCTTCCATGCCGTGCTGGTTGATGTCACCGAATGCCGAACGCTTCCAGCCGCCGAAGCTGTGATAGGCGACGGGCACGGGGATCGGCACGTTGATGCCGACCATGCCGACATTGACGCGGTGCGCGAACTCGCGCGCGGCATGGCCGTTGCGCGTGAAGATGGCGACGCCGTTGCCGTACTGGTGCTGCGAGGGGAGGGCGAGCGCCTCCTCGAAATCATTGGCGCGCACGATCTGGAGAACGGGGCCGAAAATCTCTTCCTTGTAGCTCTGCATCGTCGGCTTGACGTGATCGAACAGGCTGGGGCCGATGAAGAAGCCCTGCTCATGACCTTGCAGCGTGAAGTTGCGGCCATCGACGACCAGTTCCGCGCCTTCGTCGACGCCGGTCTGGATCCAGTTCTCGACGCGCTGCTTGTGCGCGGCGTTGACCACCGGGCCGTAATGCGCCTCGGCATCGGTCGAGACGCCGACGCGCAGCGCCTCCATGGCGGGGACCATCTTCTCGCGCAGCGCATTGGCGGTCTTCTCACCGACCGGCACGACCACGGGCAGCGCCATGCAGCGTTCGCCCGCCGAACCGAAGGCCGCGCCCGACAGGTCGTTCACGACCTGGTCGAGATCGGCGTCGGGCATGACGATGCCGTGATTCTTGGCGCCGCCCATCGCCTGGACGCGCTTTCCGGCGGCAACGCCGCGCTGATAGACATAATGGGCGATGTCGGACGAGCCGACGAAGCTGACCGCCGAGATCGCGGGATGGTCGAGAATCGCGTCGACCATTTCCTTGTCGCCGTGCACGACCTGGAGCACGCCCTCTGGCAGGCCGGCTTCGAGGAACAGCTCGGCAAGACGGACGGGCACCGAGGGATCACGCTCCGACGGCTTGATGATGAAGGCGTTGCCGACGGCCAGCGCGACGCCCGACATCCACAGCGGAATCATCGCGGGGAAGTTGAACGGGGTGATGCCCGCGCCGATGCCGAGCGGCTGGCGCATCGAATAGACGTCGATGCCGGGGCCGGCGCCCTGGGTATATTCGCCCTTCAGCGCGTGCGGGATGCCGCAGCAGAATTCGATCACCTCGAGGCCGCGCTGGATGTCGCCCTTCGAATCGGCGATCACCTTGCCATGTTCCGACGAGAGCAGATGCGCGAGCTCGTCCATATTGGCTTCGACGAGCGCCTTGAAATTGAACATCACGCGCGCGCGGCGCTGCGGATTGGTTGCGGCCCAGCCGGGCTGCGCCTTCAACGCGGCGGCGACGGCGGCATCGAGCACCGCCTGGTCGCCCAGCGCGACGCGCGCCTGGATCTGTCCGGTATTGGGATCGAAGACATCGCCGAACCGTGCGCCGTCGGACGCGAGCGGGGTGGCGAGCGTGTGGGTGATCTGGCGCATGGGGGCCGGCCTCTCCTGTATTGATCGGCGCCTCACTGGACCTTTGTGAAATTGCACTCAAGGCCAAATCTTCGCATGCTCAACCTGCAATTTTGCAGGGTTTTGGTGCCGAACGGCCCTGACCGGGCGAGATTGCACGGCGATGCGGGCAATGGTTTCGGATCCGCATCGGGCGCGTTCGAAGCGCCGCGATGTCGGTGGCCCCTTAAGGGGGAGTGTTTTTCAGAAAATGGTGCTGCCGGTGAGGATTGAACTCACGACCTCAGCCTTACCAAGGATGCGCTCTACCACTGAGCTACGGCAGCACGGCCCGGACGGGCGAGCAGTTGCGGGCCTATGGCGGAGGGGCGGGCGTTCGTCAAGGCGGGCTTGCCCTGAATGCTGCGATCTGTTTGGAATTGTCACAATGGGCAAACAACAGGACAAGCGCGCCGAGCGTCTGGCACAGGCGCTGCGGGAGAATCTGCGGCGGCGCAAGGCGCAGGCGCGGGACGGGCAGGGCGGCGAAGACGCGCCCGACGGCGATCGGGATCCGCTTTCGGACGCCGGTGATTCGGACGGGCCGGACGCAATATGACGGTGGCGCCGACCATCCAGACCGAGCGCACGATCCTGCGCGCGCATCGTCACGAGGATTTCGAGCGTTTCGCCGCGATCTGGGGCGATCCGGCGGTGACGCGCTTCGTCGGCGGCGTGCCGCTGCCGCGTGGCGATGCCTGGACGCGCTTCCTGCGCGCGTCGGGGCTCTGGCCGATCCTGGGCTATGGCTATTGGGCGGTCGAGGATCGCAGCGACGGGCGCTATCTCGGCCTGGTCGGACTGGCCGAGCTCGAACGCGGCATCGCCGCGATCGCCGGCGTGCCCGAAGCGGGCTGGGTATTCGGGCCCGATGCCCATGGCCGGGGACTCGCGAGCGAGACCGTGGCGGCGATCACCGGCTGGGCCGATACCGCGCTGTCCGCGCCCGAAACCTGCTGCATCATCGACCATGACAATGCCGCGTCGATTCGGGTCGCGGAGAAGGTCGGTTATGTGCTGGCCGGGCCCGAGGACTTTGGGGGCGGGCAGATACTGGTGTTCAGGCGGCCCCGGATGGGGTGAGCAGGGCGCCTGCTCCCTCACCCCCTTCAGGGGGAGAGGGTTGGAGAGAGGGGGGAGTCGGGGCAGGATCGAACGCCGGCGCCAAGGCCTCGCCCGACTGCCCCCTCTCCCGACCTCGCTACGCTCGGCCATCAGCGTTGTGCGGCGCCGAGGTCGATCGTGCCCCCGGCACGATCTGCGAAATGCCGGGGGTATTGCGCACCTCGGCATTGCACAACGCTCCCCCTGAAGGGGGAGAGGGAACTCTTGCGTCCGTCAGGCCGCCATTCGGTAGCAGTCGTCGCCGTCGGGAAGGGCGTCGTCTTCAGCGAGGGCGTAGAGCGCGTAGGGGGCTTCGCCGTTGCGTCCGGCGCTTGGGCGGTTGACGACATTGCCGGTGGGACGGAAGCCGAGCTTGCGCAGCACATGGCCGGAGGCAGGATTGTCGAGGAAATGCGACGCGACCAGCCGGCCGAGCTTCAGCACGCGTGCGATCTCGATCAGCGCCTGGCCTGCCTCGGTGGCATAGCCCAGGCCCCAATGGGGGCGGGCGATCCAATAGCCCATTTCGATATCGCCGCCCGGCGCGCGGCCGAGGCCGCAGCCGCCGACGAGCCGGGGCGCGCCGTGCGTGCGTGCGGTGATCATGAACTGGGGCAGCGCGGGATGCCGCTGTGCCGCCAGAAAATCACGGGCATGGTCGATATGATAGGGCCAGGGGGCCGTGGCGAGGTTGCGGACGACCATCTCATCGCCGATCGCGGCGGCGAGCGCGGCCGCATCCTCCGGCCAGCCGGGCCGGAGCAACAGTCTCGGGGTACGCGCGAACATGTCTCTCTCCTTATGCCGCGCCCCATGCCGCAATCAGATTACGCCATGGAGACAATGGGATGAGGGAGACAAAGAAAAAGGGAGCGGGGGCGACCCCTCTCCCTCTTCACCTGCCGCAGCAGGTTTTCGGGCCGCCCCAGGGGCGACCCGTTTACGGTTCGCCCGATTTTACTCGGCTGCCTGCGCCAGAACGTCGACCGAGCAGAATTTCCGGCCAAGCTTGCCGTCGTGGAAGGTCACGCGGCCTTCGACGAGTGCGAACAGCGTGTGATCCTTGCCCATGCCGACATTGCGGCCGGGATAAACCCGGGTGCCGCGCTGGCGCACGATAATGTTGCCGGGAATGACTTCCTGGCCACCGAATTTCTTGACGCCGAGGCGGCGGCCCGCGGAGTCGCGACCGTTGCGGGAAGAACCGCCTGCTTTCTTATGTGCCATCTCTCAAAACTCCTGTCGGCGCGCTTACGCGTCGGTCTTCGGCGCGGCCGGCTTCTTGGCGGCGGCCGGCTTCTTGGCGGCGGCGGGCTTTGCAGCCTTGGGCGCAGCGGCTTCGGCGGCAGGTGCCGTCTCGACCTTGGGCTCTTCGGCCTTCTTGGCCGCGGCCTTGGGCTTTTCGCCACCGATGGCGAGGATCTTCAGGATCGTCATCTGCTGACGATGGCCGTTGCGGCGACGATAATTGTGCCGACGACGCTTCTTGAAGACGATGACCTTTTCGCTCTTCGCCTGGGCGATGATCTCGGCCGAAACCGTCAGATCCTTCGCTGCCTTCAGCTCGCTGCCCTCGCCGGCCAGCAGGACGTCGCTCAGCGAGATCGAATCACCGGCGTTGCCAGCGATCTTCTCGACGGCGATCTTGTCTCCTGCGGCAACGCGATACTGCTTGCCGCCCGTGCGCACGATAGCGAACATGGCTTGTCTCTTTATCTTCAAAGCTATCCACGCAGGCGAACGGCTACGGCCGGACCCCCGCACGGGAAAGTGGGGCTGTTAGCTTCGCTTTCCTGCGCTGTCAACGAGGAAAGGGCGCTCAACTCGGCCATTTCCGCCGCTGTCGCGTGCGATTGCGGCCAAGGCCGGTTCATCGCGCGGAAAGCACGATTCGCCTAGCAGATGCGGCATGGGCCGTCGATAGGGTCGGCCCGCTGAAAGGCTTTTCGATGGCGCTCGCCCGTTTGCTCCTCGGTTCCGCGGTTTCGGCCGCGATCATCGCCACCTCGGTCGCGCCCGCCGCGGCACGGCCGTATCGCGGCCATAATGGCGGTTGGCATGGTGGTGGACATGGCGGCTGGCATCGTCGCGATCGCGGCATCGACGGCGGCGACGTGCTGGCGGGCGTGGTGATTCTCGGCGGCATCGCCGCGATCGCCGGCATGTCCGCCAAGAAGGATCGCCAGGTCGACGACGAGATCGCCGTGCGGAACGGCGATGCCTATGCGGACCGTTCGGATGACGGCGAATGGCGCGGGGATGCGGTGGACCGGTCAGATGATCGCGTTGGCGATCGCGCCGATGATTCCGTTGCCGCGCCCGATGCGGTGCCCGCCGATGGCGGCGATGGCGATGCGCAGGTGATTCGCGACGAGAATGCGGCGGTCGATGCCTGTGCCCGCGCGGCGGAAGACGAGGCGCATCGTTATGGCAGCGACACCAATGTCCGCGACATCGGCGACGTCCAGGGCGAGGGCACCGAGTGGCGGGTGACCGGCACGGTCGAGGCGCGCAACAGCTATCGCGAGCGCGCGGATGCGCACGGTTTCACCTGCACCGTTCGTTATGGGCAGATCGAGGGTGTGCGGCTGGATGGGGATAGTGTGGCTTTGCGTTGACGGGATGCATGGTGCGTCCTTCGAGACATAAGTAGCTCCTGCCCCCTCGCCCCCTTCAGGGGGAGAGGGCTGGGAGAGGGGGGCTTCGGGGCAGGATCGAGCGCCAGCGCTAAGGCCTCGCCCGACTGCCCCCTCTCCCGCCC